>NZ_JARBCJ010000349.1:0-586 GCF_028803055.1 Mumia sp. | reverse complement strand
CGCTCCCGCGCTCGCCTCACGTCCCGCGGGCGCTGAAGTGCATGTAGTCGATCGGGTTCGACCAGTCGCCGCCCCACTCCCAGCCGATGGCGGCGAACGCCTCGATCTGGCCCCCGCCGGGCACGAACATCCCGGGGCGCACGTCGTCCCGGTCGAGGTAGGTCGAGGCCAGGCCGGGGATCACGACCCCGTCCCGGACGTACGGGTTCTGGAACGGGTTGATGTCGACCGCCCGCCCGTAGGCGTGTTCCGACCAGCGTGCGCTGCCCCGCGTCGGGCGGCAGACGAAGGCCGCCGTGGCGTTGCCGTCGCCGGTGTCGGGGGCGTCGAGCTCGGCGACGGGCGTGACGTACATGTCCTCGATCGGGAATCGGGCGGCGAACATCTCGCCGAACACACCCGCCACGGCATCGGCCACGTCACGGTGCAGGAGCAGTTCGCCGGTGTGGGGCAGGTCGTCGAAGCCCCAGAACGACACCGTGACGTAGCGCAGCTCGTCCAGCGTCACCGGGCAGGCCTCCTGCCAGGTCGAACGGGCGGCGACCTCCGGGGGGACGGGCTCGATGCCGGCATGGAACGCGCCGTC
>NZ_JARBCJ010000348.1:0-590 GCF_028803055.1 Mumia sp. | reverse complement strand
CGAGTCGAGCGGGTCGCCGTGGTCGCACAGCTCGACGGCCACGTTGCCGACCCCGAACGTGTCGACGAGGCGGCCGAGCTCGCGGGCGGCGGCCGCCGGACCCCCGTGGACCAGGGCCCGGGGCACCGCCCCCTTGCGGCAGCCGGTGAGCACCAGCCAGTGGCCGCCGTGGGCCGCGGCCCAGTCGACGCCGGAGTAGTCGGGGCGGCCCTTCTCGCGGCCCGCCAGGTGCCCGGTGCTGAGCGTGGATGCCAGCCGGGCGTAGCCGTCGGGGTCGCGGGCCAGCACCAGCAGGTGGTCGCCCTCGGGGTCGGCCTCGCCGTTCTGGGGGCGGGTCAGCCCGAGCGACAGCTCGGCGCCGAACACGGTCGGTACGGCCACCGATCGGGCGGCCTCGGCGAAGCGGACCACCCCGTAGAACCCGTCGTGGTCGGTGAGGGCGAGGGCGTCGAGGCCGAGGCGGGCGGCCTCCTCCGCCAGCTCCTCGGGGTGGCTGGCCCCGTCGAGGAAGCTGAAGTTCGAGTGGCAGTGCAGCTCGGCGTAGGGGGTGGTGCTGGTGCGCCGTTCGAGCCGGGAGGGCGGTTCGTAGG
>NZ_JARBCJ010000347.1:0-592 GCF_028803055.1 Mumia sp. | reverse complement strand
CATGGCGATCCGGATGAGTTCGTCAGGAGGGTCGACACGTTCGGGCCGTGAGTTGATCTCGACCGCGGGTCCCGACTCGGCACAGGCCTCGAATACCTTGTGGGCGTCGAACTTTGACTGTGCCCGTTTACCGCGGCCGCCGGCCACCAGGCGACCGGTGCAATGCCCGAGCACGTTCACGTACGGATTGCGGGCGGCGGCCACCATCCGCCGGGTCATCGGTCCGGCATCCATTGCCAATTTGGAATGCACCGAGGCCGTGACGATGTCGAGCTGGTTCAGCATGGCTTCGGTCTGGTCCAGCGAGCCGTCGTCGAGGATGTCGACCTCGATGCCGCGCAACAGCCGGAACCGGTCACCCAGGGCGCTGTTCATCTTGTCCACGACACCGATCTGTTCGGCCAGTCGCTCGGCGGACAGTCCGTTGGCCACGGTGAGCCGAGGGGAGTGGTCGGTCAGGGCCAGCCAGCTGTGATCGAGTTCCATCGCGGCCAGGACCACCTCGTCGATGGGCGATCCGCCGTCGCTCCACTCGGAGTGGCAGTGCAGGTCGCCGCGGGCGGCCTCGTAGAGATCGCCGCCACCGGATGCC
>NZ_JARBCJ010000346.1:0-636 GCF_028803055.1 Mumia sp. | reverse complement strand
CCCCCCCCCCCCCCCCCCCCCCCCCCCCCCCCCCCCCCCCCCCCCCCCCCCCCCGCCGCCAGCCCCCCCCACAAACACACACCAACTACAACGCCCACAACACACCTCATTGCCAAAGACAACAGATTTACCAACAATGACAAAATATAAATACAATCTAAAGTAAAAGTTTTTAACTCTATTTTTGTACCAATTCTAACATATGGATCCGAGTCCTGGGTTCTGACAAAACAGATTAAGCAAAAACTTACAGCCTGTGAAATGAGATTTCTAAGAAGAATAATGAAGGTTTCCAGGATTGATAAAATAAGAAACGATACAATAAGAACAGCTTTGGGCACGGAGTCTATAGAAAATATAATTAATAAAAATCGATTAAATTGGTGGGGACATTTTGTACGTATGCCGGAAACTAGAATTACGAAATTTGTATGGAAATCAAAACGTTAGAAGAAAGGACAAGGAAGACCTTATAAATCGTGGGACGAAGAAATCATCGAAATTCTAAATGATAGAAATATTGACTAGGAGAGCGCGAAATATCTAGCTTCAGACAAGAAGGCGTGGAAGAAATTCGTATAATAAAGGAAGAATTCAGACGTCATAATTACTAAAAATCTCGACACCTTACGGTAT
>NZ_JARBCJ010000345.1:0-636 GCF_028803055.1 Mumia sp. | reverse complement strand
GGCGAGTGCGAGCGAGGCGATGAGGGTCCACTTGGCCTCGGTCCGGGAGAGCCGGGTAAATCCGCCGGGATTGCGCAGCGCCGTGGGAACTCCCATGATCACCGCGCCCAGGGCGTTGCGCCAGAAGGCAATGGCCAGAGCCGGCGCAGCCGTTGCGGCCATGATGGGGCCGGAAGCTGATACTCCGAGGACGCCGATCACGGCGAGGAAAACGATCACCAGAGCAACAATAGAGGACTGCAGACCATCCGCTGTCTGGGCCGGCCGGCCGGCGGCGACGGAGCACCTGGTACGGACCTGACCGTTAACGCAGAAAGTCCCGGCCAGCCGGCCGGGACTTTCTTTCGGTGGAGGCACGGGGACTCGAACCCCGAACCCCCTGCTTGCAAAGCAGGTGCGCTACCAATTGCGCCATGCCCCCGAAATGTGAACTCATCCAGTGTACCCCACCCGGACCTGCGGTGGAACCGATTCATTCTTTACTGAAGATCAATCAACCTTGTCGGTTGCGGACTTCCAGACGGATTTCTCCGCGGCAGTTTCCTGCCATTTTTTTACCGCAAGGATTCCCGCGACTGCCGCTGCAGCTGCTGCCAGCAACTTCTTCACAGTGCCTCCTTGCCTAGTGGCGCATCA
>NZ_JARBCJ010000344.1:0-647 GCF_028803055.1 Mumia sp. | reverse complement strand
CGCGATCCTCCACGAGGGTCGCATCATCGCCGACGGCACCCTCACCGAGCTCAAACGGCTGCTGCCGCCCGCCGAGGTCGAGTATGTCGAGAAGCAGCCGACCCTCGCGCAGATCTTCCTCTCCATCGTCGGAGCCGACCGCAAGGAGTCCAGATGACCACGCACTTCCTGCCCGACACCACCACGCTGACCGGACGGTCGCTGCGCCACATCTCCCGCAGCCCCGACACGATCATCACCACGGTCGTCACCCCGATCGCGATGATGCTGCTGTTCGTCTACGTGTTCGGGGGCGCGATCGACACCGGTCAGGACACCGGCTCGTACGTGAACTACCTGCTGCCCGGCATCCTGCTCATGACGATCGCCTCCGGCATCGCCTACACCGCCTACCGGCTCTTCACCGACCAGCAGGCGGGGATCTTCGAGCGCTTCCAGTCGATGCCGATCGCCCGCTCGTCCGTGCTGTGGGCGCACGTGCTCACCTCGCTCGTCGCCACCCTGGTCTCCGTCGCGGTCGTCATCGCGGTCGCGTTCGTCATGGGATTCAGGACGAGCGCCACCGTGCTCGACTGGCTCGCGGTCTTCGGCATCCTCGCCCTGTTCACCCTCGCCCTGACCTGGCTGGCGGTCATCCCGGGCCTGAC
>NZ_JARBCJ010000343.1:0-818 GCF_028803055.1 Mumia sp. | reverse complement strand
AACACCACCTTGTACGAGCGGACGTCGCGGCCCCCGTCATCAGCCGGCTTCTTCCACCGCACCGTCCGCTTCTTCGCCGACGCTTTTCCTGACACCCGCACCGACCGCACCACCGACGGACGCCCCGGAAACAACGTCCGGAACACCAGCACGTCCTCGCGCGGGAACCCGGTGACGGCCAGTCCCCCCCGACCGTCGATCGCGATCTGAGCACCCACCAGGATGGTGCTCAACCGGGAGCGCGAGCCCTCCAGCGACCGGATCGGCGTTGCCCGACCAGTGGCGTTGGCGGCGAAGACGCTGACGACCGTCCCACCTCCCTGCCCTTCGTCGTACTCCGAAGAGACGTACACACGGTCCATCCCGTCGACAGCAATATCGGTCAGGTCCCGGAAGGTGCTCGTCACCGGCGTGAAGCTGCGGAGCGGCGCAGTGTCGCCTGTCGCACCGGCCGCGAAGACCCGCAGGACGCCGCCGTCGTTGACCCATAATGCTCCCTTCGAGGTAAACGCCAGCTGCGCGAGTCCGCCTCCCAGACCGGTCCGCGGACCCACCAGACGTTGCGTCGGAGTGGCGCCCGTCGAGGCCCCCGCGGCGTAGACGGCGACCTCCCCCAGCGCATTGCGGCTCACCGCGACCTTGCCGTCCCGAGACACTGCCAGGTGTCTCGAGAACACGCCCGTCTCGAAGGTGCGGAGCGGCGCAACGTCTCCGTAGGCGTCGCGTCCGAACACCGACACACGACCGCCGTTAGACAGCACGTAGACACGTCCTGCGCCGTCGACCCCTACGTCATCCACCTCGTCGAGGGCCGCCCT
>NZ_JARBCJ010000342.1:0-983 GCF_028803055.1 Mumia sp. | reverse complement strand
TCCTCGCCCGCCGGGACGCCGCCTCCGGTGATAGGTCCGCAGGACAGCTGAGTGCGCGGCCCGGGTATCCTCGACATGTGAGCGCCTTCGTCCGGTACACCCTCGCGCGACTGGGATTCTTCGCCGTCGCGTTCGTCGTCGTGGGTCTCGTGTCGTCGATCTGGCTCGAGGTCAGCGACGTCACGGTGCTGTGGGTCGCTCTCATCGCCCTGGCCATCTCGGCGGTGGCCTCGTTCCTCCTGCTCGGAGGCCTCCGCGAGGAGGTTGCCGTGTCGCTCAAGGCCCGCGCCGACAAGATGAACGACCGGCTCGAGGCGGCGCGCGGCGCCGAAGACGTGGACTGAGGCCGTGCCTCGCTCGTCCGCGCAGCGGCGGGCCTGGGTCGACGAAGCCGTACGGCGGGTCGATGCCGACGCCAACCGAAGCGCCGACACCCACCTCCACGTCTGCCCTCTGCCGGGTGCCCCCGGCATCGAGCTGTACCTCAAGGACGAGTCGGTCCACCCGACCGGCTCCCTCAAGCACCGGCTCGCGCGGTCGCTGTTCCTCTATGCCCTCTGCAACGGCTGGATCGGCCCTGACACCACGATCGTCGAGGCGTCCAGCGGCTCCACCGCTGTGAGCGAGGCCTACTTCGCGGGCCTCGTCGGACTGCCGTTCGTCGCCGTCATGCCGCGCAGCACCAGCGAGAGCAAGATCGCTCTGATCGAGTGGTACGGCGGGCGCTGCCACTTCGTGGACGACCCTGCGGACATGTACGCCGAGGCGGCGAGCCTCGCCCGCCGGTGCGGCGGCCACTACATGGACCAGTTCACCTACGCCGAGCGCGCCACCGACTGGCGCGGCAACAACAACATCGCCGAGTCGATCTTCGAGCAGCTGGCGCTGGAGGAGCACCCGGTGCCGACGTGGATCGTGGTCGGCGCGGGTACCGGCGGCACGTCGGCCACCATCGGCCGGTACGTGCGCTACCGGCGCTACCC
>NZ_JARBCJ010000341.1:0-1232 GCF_028803055.1 Mumia sp. | reverse complement strand
CGGCGTCGCACCGGTGGGCTTCGACGTGCGGCGGCCGACGCTCGACGAGGTCTTCCTCGCCCTGACGGCCGAGGAGGTCGCAGCATGACCACCGCCATGGACATCAGCCCCGTCTCCGTCCTCGAGGACCCGCTCGACGAGAGTCCACCGACGAGCGCGACCGCCGCGGTCCGTGCCTTCGCCTGGCGCTCGCTCCTCAAGCTCCGTCACACGCCCGAGCAGGCCGCGGACGCGATCTTGATCCCGGTCCTCTTCACCGTGCTCTTCACCTACCTCTTCGGCGGGGCGCTCGCCGGGTCGCCACGGTCGTACGTCCAGTACCTGCTGCCTGGGACGCTCGTCATGGCGATCCTCCTCATGACCGTCTACGGCGGGCTCGCGCTCAACACCGACGTGAGCCGCGGGGTCCTGGACCGCTTCCGGTCGCTGCCTGTGTGGCAGTCGGCCCATGTGGTCGGGACGCTCGCGGGCGACGTCGGGCGCTATCTCGTCGCGGCCGTCCTCGTCGTGCTGCTCGGCCTGCTCATCGGATGGCGCCCGGACGGCGGCATGGCCGGTGTCCTCGCCGGCGTCGGCCTCGCGGTGGTCTTCGCCTACGCGCTGTCGTGGGTCTGGGCGGTGATCGGGCTGCTCGCGCGGTCGCCGCAGGCGGTCTCGATGCTCAGCTTCCTCATCCAGTTCCCGCTCACCTTCGCGAGCAACGCCTTCGTCGACCCCGACACCATGCCCGGCTGGCTGCAGGTGTGGGTCGAGGCCAACCCGGTCAGCCTGCTCGTCACCGCCGAGCGCACCCTGTTCGCCGGCACCGCGGACCTCGGGGACGTCGCGTGGGTGCTGGTCGCCTCCGCCGCCCTGGTCGCCGTCTTCGCACCACTCACGTTCCACCTCTATCGAAGGAGATCCGCATGACGTCCTACGGCTCACCCGACGGCGTCGTCCACGCCCGCACCGCCGCCGACGTGGCCGGCGCCGTCGACCGCATCCGCGACAGCGGCACGTCCCTGACCGTCCGCAGCGGCGGCCACAGTGTGGCCCGGCACAGCGCCGCCGACGGCGGACCGCTGCTCGACCTGGGCGGCCTGGACGACGTCCGCGTCCTCGACTCCGCCACCGGCCTGGTCCGGCTCGGTGCCGGCGCCACCTGGGGCCGCGTCGCGGACCGACTGGCGCCGCACGGCCTGGCGATCAGCTCCGGTGACACCCGCAGCGTCGGTGTCGGCGGGCTCGCTCTC
>NZ_JARBCJ010000340.1:0-1237 GCF_028803055.1 Mumia sp. | reverse complement strand
GCCTCCGCTCGAACGCTTCGCGGGCGTCGGCATCGCGTACCTGAGGCTCCTCCTCGACCATCCCGCCCTGCTGAGGTACCTGACCGTCACCGGTGAACGCGGTCCGCGCACGCCGGTCGAGAACGAGGTCGTCTCGCGCTTTAGTGAGCTTCGGCAGGAGTTCGAGGGGAGCATCCGTGATGCCGTGGAGACCGGCGCGATCCGTCCGGTCGACCCCGAGCTCATGTCGTACGTGCTCTTCGGTGCCTGGAACGGCGTCGCTGCGCTGGCTCTGCGACGCGACGCGTTGACGCTGCCGCCGGAGCGCATCGAGCAGGCGGCGATCGAGGCAGGAGCCGCACTCCTCGACGGCCTCACGCACGGGTCTCCCGGCGATTGAGCTCGCCGGCCTGGCGCCGATCCCCGAGAGCGAGTTAACTAGAGTCTCACTCTAGTTAACTCGTCCGAAAGTGATCCTCTCATGACGCAGACCGCGCCGCCTCCGACATCCACACCCGAGACCGGCCCTGAGACCTGGGACGCGGTGGTGGTAGGCGCCGGACCCGGGGGACTGACCTGCGCGGCGTACCTCGCGGCCAATGGCAAGAGGGTGCTCGTGCTGGAGGCCAACCAGGTGGTCGGCGGCAGCACCCAGGTCTTCCGCCGCGCCGGCAACAAGTTCGAGTTCGACGTCGGCACCCATTACGTCGGCGAGTGCGGCCCTGGCGGTCGGATGCAGACGGCGCTCTCAGGACTCGCGCTGACCGAGCGCATCAAGTGGCTGCGTCAGCGGCCCGAGGGGCACTGCCAGATCATGATCCCCGGCACGACGTTCCAGACACCGACCGGCTGGGACACCTACCTCGAGCGCCTGATCGCGGCGTTCCCCGACGAGGAGGCCGGCCTGCGCCGGTGCGTGCGGGTGATGCGGACGATCGCGGCCGGCGAGCGACCGCGCCGGCGCCCGTGGGCGCTGCTGCGCTGGGGCGTACGGCCCATCACGACGCTGATGGCGGCGTGCGGCCTCAGCGCCGACGCCCAGGCGGTCATCCTCGCGGAGAACGGCGACTACACGTGGCCCCCGCACCGGACGCCCACCGCCATGCACGCAGGCTTCCTGCACCACTACCTCCAGGCCGGTGCGTACTACCCGCGCGGCGGCGGTCAGGTGATCGGCGCTCACCTCACCGACGTCGTCCAGTCGTACGGAGGGCGGGTCCGCACCAAGGCCAGGGTCGAGCAGATCGTGATCGAGGAC
>NZ_JARBCJ010000033.1:0-21230 GCF_028803055.1 Mumia sp. | reverse complement strand
GCTGCGCCACAGCCCGAAGGCCCAGAAACGCGTCCTGGACCCGACAAGCAACATTAGCAGCCGTCCCGAACCCGTTCGACACTGCCTACGAGGTCGCGCGAGGTGCCGAGCGCGGGGACGGACGACCCTGCTTGACAGCCGCCGTACGGTCGCCTCATGGCGCCGCCGCTGGTCCTGCTGCCCTCGCTGGGCGAGACGCGTGCGAGCTGGGACGCCCTCATGCCCGCCCTCTCCCGAGGGCGCGAGGTCCACGCGACCGACCTCCGTGGACATGGGGACGCACCTTGGGAGCCCCCGTACACGTTGGACCGGATGCGTGACGACGTCATCGACCTGCTCGATGCGCAGGGCATCGACCAGGTCGACCTCGTCGGCCACTCGCTCGGCGGAGCCATCGCGTGCCAGCTCGCCGCGACGTATCCGAGCCGGGTGCGTCGTCTCGTCCTCGAAGACGTCGGCGCGCTACGACCGCGCACCCCGAGCACCCCTCAGCGGCCCGACGGACCGCTGCCCTTCGACTGGGACGTGGTCCTTGCCGTCCGCCGCCAGATCGACGGCCCGGACCCCTCGTGGCGCGAGGATCTCGCGCGTGTCACGGCACCGACGCTCGTCCTCGCCGGTGGCCCCACCAGCCACGTCCCGGACGACACCATCGACGAGCTGGTGCACCGAGTCCCCGACGCGCGCCGCGTCACCATCGACGTCGGCCACCTGATCCACGCCCGGGCTCCCCAGGCATGGCTGGACACCGTGCTGCCGTTCCTCGACGGCTGAGCCTCGCGAGGCGATCGATCCCACGCGAGGCGCCTGACGTCAGCGGCGCTTGCGCTTCTCCCGTACGCGCTGGGTCAGGTGGATCGGCGATCCCTCGAACCCGAACTCCTCACGCAGCCGGCGCTCGATGAACCGGATGTACTGGTCCTCGAGCTTGCCCGACGTGAAGAGGACGAACGTGGGCGGCGCCACGCTGGCCTGGGTCCCGAAAAGCACCTTGGCCTGCTTCCCGCTGCGCACCGGGTGGGGGTGCTCGGCGACCAGACGGCCCAGGAAGGTGTTGAGGAGCCCCGTCGGGACGCGGGTGTACCAGCCGTCGAGCGCGGTGTTGAGCGCGCGCACGATGCGGTCGACGTGCCAGCCCGTCAGCGCCGTGATGTTGACCCGGGGCGCCCACTGGACCTGAACCAGCTCGCGGGTCATCTCGCGGTCGAGGTAGTAGCGGCGCTCGTCGTCGACGAGGTCCCACTTGTTGAACGCGAGGACCAGTGCGCGCCCCGCCTCCTCGACCTGGCGGATGATCCGAAGGTCCTGCTCCGAGATCGGCTCGCTCGAGTCGATGACGACGACGGCGACCTCGGCCCGCTCGATGGCCGACGCGGTGCGCAGGCTCGCGTAGTACTCGTGGCCCGACGCCTCCTTGACCCGGCGGCGGATGCCGGCGGTGTCGATGAAGCGCCAGAGCTCGTCACCGAGCTCGACCAGCTCGTCGACCGGGTCGACGGTGGTGCCGGCGACGCTGTCCACGACCACCCGCTCCGAGCCGGCGATCCTGTTGAGGAGGCTCGACTTGCCGGCGTTGGGCCGGCCGACCAGGGCGACCCGGTGCGGTCCCTCGTCCTCGTCGTCGGTCTCCTGCGGTGCGTCGGGGAGGATCTCCAGGATGATGTCGAGGAGGTCGCCGGCGCCTCGGCCGTGAAGGGCGGAGACAGGGAACGGCTCACCGAGGCCCAGGTTCCACAAGGTCGCCGCCTCGAGCTCTCCTCGCTCGTCGTCGACCTTGTTGGCGACCAGGACGACGGGCTTGCCCGAACGACGGAGGACCTTGACGACCTGCTCGTCGGCATCGGTGATGCCCACGGTCGCATCGACGACGAACATGACGGCGTCGGCCGCGGAGACCGCCACCTCCGCCTGCGCCGCGATGCGCTCGGCGAGACCTCGGGCGTCGGGATCCCAGCCGCCGGTGTCGACCACGGTGAACTCGCGTCCGCTCCACTCGGCGTCGTACGAGACCCGGTCGCGGGTCACGCCGGGGACGTCCTGGACGACGGCCTCGCGTCGCCCCAGGATGCGGTTGACCAGCGTCGACTTGCCGACGTTGGGGCGGCCGACGACGGCGAGTACGGGGACCCGTCCGCTGTCGGACTCGTTGACGGGATCGGTCATGGGGTGGTTCCTCCGAGAGCAGGGGCGGCCTTCGCAGCGAGGCGGACGACCTCGTCGATGACCTCGTCGAGCGTCAGATGGGTGGTGTCGAGCTGGATCGCGTCGTCAGCCTTGGCGAGGGGCGACGTCGTACGAGACGAGTCGATCGCGTCCCTGCGTTGGAGCGACGCAGCCGTCGCCTCGACGTGAGCGGCCTCTGCCTGCCCCTGCTCGGCCGCCCGCCGAGCGGCGCGGGCGTTCGTGTCGGCCACGAGGAAGACCTTGAGCGGCGCGTCGGGGGCCACGACGGTGCCGATGTCTCGACCCTCGAGGACGATCCCCTCCGAGGCCGCGATCGTCTCGCGCTGCAGCCTGACCAGGCGTTCGCGAACCTCCGGGACCCGGCTCACCTGGCTGACGGCATCGGTGACCTCCTGGCTGCGGATCGGACCGGAGACGTCGACACCGTCGACGGTGATCGTCGGAGCCTGCGGATCGGTGCCGGAGACGATGGTCGCGTCCGCGGCCGCGGCGGCGACCGCGGCGGCATCCTCGACGTCGGCGCCCCGCTGCAGCACCGCCCAGGTCAGGGCGCGGTACATCGCCCCGGTGTCGAGGTAGGCCAGGCCGAGCCGCGTCGCGACGCCGCGGGCCGTGCTCGACTTGCCGGACCCGGACGGGCCGTCGAGAGCGATGACAACAGGGGGCACAGAGAGGTCCTTCCTCACAGGTGGGCAGTCCAACCGCGCTCGGTGAGCGCGGCCGCGAGCTCGTCGGCGCGCTCGGAGCGGACGGTGATCTCCGCGACACCGACCGGTCGGCCGAGGTCGTGGTCGATACGCAGATCCTCGATGTTCACTCCCGATTGTCCCGTATCGCGGAAAAGGCGCCCGAGCTCGCCCGGTTGGTCGGGCACCTGGATGAACACGGTGGCCAGCGCGGCGGGCGTCTCCTCGCCGTGCTTGCCCGGGATCAGACGGGTGCCGGAGACACCGCGGCCGAGCACGTCCTCGATCGTCTGGCGGCGTTCGATGCCGTCGAGGAGCTCGTCGAGGTCGTCGCGCACACCTCGCAGCAGCTCCACCAGCGGCAGCCTGTTCGCGTAGAGAATCTGGCGCCAGAGGCCGGGATCGCTGCCGGCGATGCGGGTCACGTCGCGCAGACCCTGGCCGGCCAGGGCAAGGTGGTCGGTCGGACCTCCGTGCAGGCGCGCGGCCGTCAGGACCGACATCACCTGCGGCAGGTGCGAGACACGCGCGACGGCGACGTCGTGCTCGTCCGGTGGCATCTCGACGAGCGTCGCCCCGGCCGTACGGCCGAGGTCACGGACGAGCTCCATGGCGGCGTCGGAGACGGCGGCGTGCGGGGTGATCGCCCAGGCACGCCCTTCGAAGAGGTTCTCGGAGGCGGCCGTCGGGCCGGACCGCTCGCTGCCCGCCATCGGGTGGCTCCCGACGTAGCGTTCGAGGCCATCGGTCCCGGCCGACGCGAGCGCCTGCAACGGCGGCAGCTTCACGCTGGCGACGTCGGTGACGACGGCGTCCGGCCACTCCCCCAGCGCCTCGGCGACGACCTCGGCGACGTAGTCCGGTGGAACGGCGACGACGACGAGCGCCACCCTCTCGGGAGCGGCCAGCGTGCCCGCGCCGAGCATCTCGGCGGTGCGCGCGTGCTCCGGACTGGTGTCTCGCAGGTGCACCTCGGCGCCCGACCGCGTGAGCGCCAGCGCCAGCGAGGTGCCTACGAGTCCGCAGCCCACGACGAGGACGGGACCCGGGAGAGCACGGGACTGCGGGGCGGAGGTCACAGCTTCACGCTATCCAACAGGACCCCGAGCTCGTCCGACGTCAGGTCGCGCAGCTCCCCTGGCTTCATCCCGCCGAGGTGGATCCCCCCGAACGCCGTCCGGGTGAGCTTCACGACCGGGTGGCCGACGGCCTCCATCATGCGGCGCACGATCCGGTTGCGGCCGAGGTGGATGTCGAGCTCGACGATGCTCCGGTCGGCCGTCGTCTGCTTCACCGCGAACCGGTCGACGCGCACGGGTCCGTCGTCGAGCTCGATCCCGTCCTTCAGCCGTCGCCCGAGCCCGCGGGTGACCTCGCCCTCGACCTCGGCGACGTAGGTCTTGGTGATCTCGAACGAGGGGTGCGCCATCCGGTTCGCGAACTCGCCGTCGTTGGTGAGCAGCAGCAGTCCGCTGGTGTCGGTGTCGAGCCGGCCGACGTGGAAGAGCCGCTCCGGTCGGTCGGCGACGTACGACGAGAGGTCGCTCCGGCCGTGCTCGTCGCTCATGGTCGACACGACGCCGCGCGGCTTGTTGAGCACGAGGTACGCCTTGTCCGACGCCGGTGGGATGCGTTTGCCGTCGACGTGGATGACGTCGGTCGCGGGGTGCACGCGCAGGCCCATCACGGTGACGACCTCGCCGTTGACCGTGACGCGGCCCGCGGCCATCAGGTCCTCGCTGGCGCGACGCGAGCCCACCCCGGCCTGCGCGAGGACCTTCTGCAGACGGACACCGTCGGGGTGCTGCTCAGACATGCTCGTCTCCTTCAGGTTCGGCGCCTTCACCCTCGGGCGCCTCGGGGGTCACCGGTGCGGCGCCGCCGCCGAGGACCTCGGGATCGTCCATGTCGTCCATGCTCGGCAGGAACGGCGCCAGGTCGGGCAGCTCGTCGAGGCTGGAGAGTCCCATCCGCTCGAGGAAGTACGGAGTCGTCGCATAGAGCACGGCTCCGGTCTCGCTGTCGGTCCCGGCCTCGGCGACCAGCCCACGCGTCACGAGCGTGCGCATGACGCCGTCGACGTTGACGCCGCGGATCGCCGAGACCCGCGCCCGCGAGACCGGCTGACGGTACGCGACCACGGCCATCGTCTCCAGCGCCGCCTGCGTCAGGCGGGCCTGCTGACCCTCCAGCACGAAGCGCTCGACCGCTCCCCCGTACTCGGCCCTGGTGAAGAAGCGCCAGCCGCCGGCGATCCTGCGCAGCTCGAACCCACGGCCCTCATCGTCGTAGGAGCGCGCGAGCTCGACGAGCTCCGTCTCCACCACGGCGGGAGGGTGCCCGACGGCCGACGCGAGGGTGACGTGGTCGAGGGGCTGGTCGGCGACCATGAGGACGGCCTCGAGCGCGGGGCGCAACGGGTACGCCTCGGGCGGCTCCTGCGGGTCCTCCGGGTCCTCCGGGTTCGGCTGATCGGCAGGACCGGTCGCGTCACTGTCGTCCATCTGCATCCTCGGTCTCGGGTTCGTTCCCGGCTCGTGCCCCGTCGTGTACGTCGTCCGGTGCGCCCACGGGTACTGCGTCGGACTCGTCGAACTCCGCGCTCACCTCGACCTCACCGTCGTCGGTGCCCGTCCACCGGATCGTGAGCTCGCCGAGCGGCGTGACCTGGTCGAACGAGACGACGCTCTCGCGGAACAGCTCCAGCAGGGCGAGAAACCGAGCCACCTTCGTCAACGTGTCCGGGGCGTCGGCCACCAGCGCGCGGAAGGTCATCGAGGTGCCGCGCCGCAGCCGCTCGACGACCAGGACCGCCTGCTCCCTGACACTGACCTGCGGTGCGTGCAGGTGCGCCAGCGAGAGAATCTGCGGCACCTTCGGCTGCATGGCCTTCGCGGCGAGAAGGGCGAGCTCGTCCGGACCGATGCTGATCAGCACCTCGGGCAGCAGCGTGGCGAAGCGGGGCTCCAGCGCCACCGACCGAGGGAACCGCTTCGACTCGTCCGCCAGCCGCGCCTGCATCCGCGCCGCGACGAGCTTGAACGCGCGGTACTGGAGCAGCCGGGCGAACAACAGGTCGCGTGCCTCGAGCAGCGCCAGGTCCTCCTCGTCCTCGACGTCGGCCTGCGGCAGGAGCCGTGCGGCCTTGAGGTCGAGCAAGGTCGAGGCGACGAGGAGGAACTCGGTCGTCTGCTCGAGGTCACCGTCGGGGCCCATCGCCTTGAGGTGGGCGATGAACTCGACGGTGACCTTGGACAGCGCGATCTCGGTGATGTCGAGCTTGTGCTTGGCGATCAGCTGCAGCAGCAGGTCGAACGGACCCTCGTACGCGTCGAGGTGCACGACGAACCCAGCGGGTTCGCTCACGTCGCCCCGAGTCGCCGGGCGAGCTCGCCGTCGGCACCGTTCTCGGCGTACTCAGCCAGCGCCATCGCGACCGCCTCGCGGATCAGCCGTCCGCGGTCCAACGTCTGTCCGAGGTCGCGCCGCAGCTCCAGGCGGGCCGCCTCGAGATCGAGGAGCTCCGCGGAGTTCATGTAGACGGTGACCTTGCTGTCGTGCTTGACCCGCCCGCCGCGGCGTCCGGCGTCCGCGGCCCCGTCGCCCTCTGCGGACGCAGCAGAGCCTGGGTGCTCCGGGGCGGTGGTCGGTCGGAACAGCTCGTCGGCGCCAGGCAGCTTCACACGCCGGGGCACCGGACGAGCACCTCCCGAGCAAGCTGGCGATAGGCCTCGGCACCCTTGGACTCGGGTGCGAAATCAGTGATCGGCTCCCCCGCCACGGTGGCGTCGGAGAACTTCACCGTACGGCGGATGACGGTGTGGAAGACCTTGTCTCCCCACCCGTCGACCAGGGTCTGCAGCACCTCTCGGCTGTGGAGGGTCCGGCTGTCGTACATCGTCCCGAGGAGACCGATGATGTCCAGGTCGAAGTTGGTGCGCTGGCGGACCTTCTCGATCGTCTCCTTGAGCAGCGCCACACCGCGCAGCGCGAAGTATTCGCACTCGAGCGGGATCAGGACGCCGTCGGAGGCGGTCAACGCGTTGACGGCGAGCAGGCCGAGCGACGGCTGGCAGTCGATGAGGATGACGTCGTAGTCGTTGAGGACCGGCCGGAGCATCCGGGCCAGCGTCTGCTCGCGGCCCACCTCGTGCACCAGGCTCATCTCGGCGCCTGACAGGTCGATGCTCGACGGCAGCAGGTGGAGGTTGGCGGTGCGGGTCTTGAGCAGCACGTCCGGCACGTCGACGTCGTCGTGCATGAGCAGGTGGTAGACCGTGGCCTCGAGATCGTGGGCCGGGAAGCCGAGGCCGACGGTCAGGGAGGCCTGCGGGTCGAAGTCGACGAGGAGGACCCGACGACCTGCCTCGGCCAGCGCGGCACCGAGGTTGATGGTCGTCGTCGTCTTGCCGACGCCGCCCTTCTGGTTGCACAGGGCGATGACGTAGGCGGGTCCTCCGCTCGGGGGTCCCGCAGCGGGGAACTCCGGCATGGGCCGGCCGGTCGGGCCGATCTCGGCGCCGGCCGACGGGAGCTCGCTGAGCAGATCGCGGTGCTGGTTCATGCGCTCTCGATCCCGTGGTGGTGGCTGACTGGACTGTACCAAGTCGACAAGTCTCCACCCTGGCGCCGCGCGGCGTGTCGGCGGCGCTACGCGAGGGCGCGTGGATGTGCCGTGGCATACACCTCGCGCAGCTTGTCGATGGTCACCAGCGTGTAGACCTGCGTCGTGGTGACCGAGGCGTGCCCGAGCAGCTCCTGGACGACGCGGACGTCGGCGCCCCCGTCCAGCAGATGGGTGGCGTAGGAATGGCGGAGCGTGTGCGGCGAGACGTCGACGGTGATGCCGGCCCGTTGTGCAGCCTTCGCGAGAACCGCCCAGGCGCTCTGCCTCGACAGCCGACCGCCTCGGGAGTTGAGGAAGATCGCTCCTCCCGGGGTCCGCGCGCTCACCAGTCCCGGACGCACTCCTTCGAGATAAGCCCGTACGGCCTCCTGGGCGAAGCGCCCGACCGGGACGACGCGCTGCTTGCCGCCCTTGCCGCGCAGCAGCACCTCACCGGCCTCGAGATCGAGGTCGTCGACGTCGAGCCCGACGGCCTCCGAGATCCGGGCACCCGTGCCGTACAGGAGCTCCAGCAGGGCCCGGTCACGTGTCGCCAGCGCGGTGCCCGCCGATCCGGAGGCGTCCAGCAACGCCTCGACCTCCTCGACCGCGAGGGCCTTGGGAAGTCGCCGCGGCGGTGCCGGTGGCTTCACCTCCGCCGCGGCGTCGCGTCCGATGACGCCCTCGCGGAGCGCGAACTTGTGAAGGCCCCGGGCCGCGACGAGCGTGCGGGCCGCGCTGGGCGCGCTGAGCGGCGGATGGTCGTCGTCCCCCTCCCGCAGCGCGGCGAGGAAGTCCGTCACGTCGGCCTCCGCGATCTCGTCCAGGGACGCGATCCCCCGCTCCCGGAGATAGGCGGAGTAGCGGCGCAGGTCCCTGCGGTACGAGGAGAGCGTGTTGGCGGCGAGGCCCCGCTCGACGCCCAGGTGGCTGAGGTACTCCTCGACGAGCCGACCAACGTCGCTTCGGCCGGCTTCGCTCACGAGACCCCCACGACCGCGTCGGGCGAGACGTACGTCATGGCGTGCGCCTCCGCGACCCCCTCGTTGGTCACCGAGCCGTCGTGGACGTTGAGACCGGCGCGGAGGGCAGGGTCCAGCCGCAGCCCCTCGCGCCACCCGTGCTCGGCGAGCGCCAGGACGTACGGCATGGTCACGTTGGTCAGCGCGTACGTCGACGTGTGCGGCACCGCACCAGGCATGTTCGCGACGCAGTAGAACACCGACCGCTC
The DNA here is from genome assembly GCF_028803055.1 of Mumia sp. NCBI lineage: Bacteria > Bacillati > Actinomycetota > Actinomycetes > Propionibacteriales > Nocardioidaceae > Mumia > Mumia sp. The sequence continues at coordinate 12,523 of NZ_JARBCJ010000033.1, read as the reverse complement.
GACCGCGAACGTCGGCGCGAGGTGCGTGGTCGGACGCGAGTCCTCGAAGCAGCCGCCCTGGTCGATCGCGATGTCGACGAGCACGCTGCCGGGTCGCATCGTGGCGACCATCTCGTGGGTCACCAGGCGCGGCGCCTTGGCTCCCGGGACGAGCACCGCGCCGATGACGAGATCGGCCTCAGCCACCGCGCCCTCGACCTGATAGCGGTTCGAGGCGACGGTCTGGAGCCGTCCGCCGAACTCCGCGTCGAGCTGGCGCAGCCGGCCGACGTTGATGTCGAACAGGGAGACACGTGCCCCCATGCCCAGCGCGATCGCGGCAGCGTTGCGGCCGGACACGCCCCCACCGAGGACGACGACGTCGGCCGGATGCACTCCGGGCACGCCGCCCATGAGCACGCCGCGGCCCTCGGGGGCCAGCAGGTGGTAGGCACCCACCTGGGACGCGAGGCGTCCCGCCACCTCGCTCATCGGCGCGAGGAGCGGGAGCGCCCGGTCGGCGGTCTGCACGGTCTCGTACGCGATCGCCGTGGTCCCGGCCGCCAGCAACGCCTCGGTGCACTCTCGCGACGCGGCGAGGTGCAGGTAGGTGAAGAGCACCTGGTCGGGTCGCAGCCGGGCGTACTCCTCGGGGATCGGCTCCTTGACCTTCAGCAGCAGGTCAGCGGCCGCCCAGACCCCCTCGGCACCGGGGAGGATGTCAGCCCCGGCACGCACGAACTCGCCGTCGGAGATCGAGGAGCCCTCGCCGGCTCCGGCCTCGACGAGCACGTCGTGGCCCGCCTCCCGAAGCTCACGCACTCCCGCCGGGGTGATCGCGACGCGGTACTCGTGGACCTTGACCTCGCGTGGGACGCCGATCCTCATCGTGCACTCCTCCCGGACCGCTCATGACAGCGTTGCCGCTGGGCGGTCGTCGACACAGCCGATCCTAGGCGGACGTGTCCCCGTGTGCGCGCACCTGACCCGCCAGCAGCCCAGCGACGGCCAGGGCGTTGGTGATCCGCCCGTCGAGCACGGCCGCGACCGCGTCGCCCAGCGGGACCCACACGCTCGTCATGTCGGCCTCCTCGTCCAGCCGCTCGGTGCGGGCGTCATCGGCGACGGCCTCGAGCCCTTGCGCGAGGTAGACCTCGACCCGCTCGTCGGTGAATCCGGGCGACGAGCGGAGGGTGACGAGGTGCGACCACTCCGAGGCGACGAGGTCCGTCTCCTCGGCCAGCTCGCGCGCCGCGGCGTCGGCGGCCGACTCGCCCTCGATGTCCAGGAGCCCGGCCGGGAGCTCGACGAGCCGCTCTCGGACGGGATGCCTGTACTGCTCGAGCAGGAGGACGCGCCCCTGGTCGTCGAGCGCCACCACTCCCACCGCGTCGTCGTGGCGGACGGTCGTCCGGTTGATCGTGCCGCCCTCGGGCGTCTCGACCTGATCCAGGACGACGTCGACGAACGCCGACGCGTACGGGGTCTCGCTGCTGCGGACCTGCCACGACTCGGCGCGGTCCTCGAGCTGCTCGCCCGGAGCGAGCAGGAGACCGGGCAGGGTGGGGTGCGCGACGCGCGTCGCCGCGCTCACGCGGTGACTTCGGCGGGACGCCGACGCAGACCCGACTCGTCGACCGGCAGACGCATCTCGCGCTGCCGGGCCAGCGCCGCAGCGACAAGACCGGCGAACAGCGGGTGCGGACGGGTCGGGCGCGACCGCAGCTCGGGGTGCGCCTGGGTGCCCACGTAGTACGGGTGGACCTCGCGCGGCAGCTCGACGAACTCGACCAGATGGTTGTCCGGCGAGACGCCGGAGAACGACAGCCCCGCCTTCTCGAGCGTGTCGCGGTAGCCGTTGTTGACCTCGTAGCGGTGCCGGTGGCGCTCCTCGACCTCGGTGGCGCCGTACGCCTCCGCGACGACCGAACCCGGCGTCAGGCGAGCGGCGTAGAGACCGAGACGCATCGTGCCGCCGAGGTCGCCGGCGCCCTCGACGTACGCCTCCTGCTCGGCCATCGTCGCGATGACGGGGTGCTCGGTGGCGGGGTCGAACTCCGTCGAGCTGGCGTCGGGGATGTCGGCGAACGAGCGCGCGTACTCGATGACCATGCACTGCAGGCCGAGGCAGAGCCCGAGGGTGGGCACCTGGTGCTCGCGCGTCCAGGTCAGCGCACCGAGCTTGCCCTCGATGCCGCGGATGCCGAACCCGCCGGGGACGCACACGGCATCGACGTCGCCGAGCCACTGCTGAGCGCCTGCCGGCGTGGCGCACTCGTCGGACGGCACCCACTTCACGCGGACCTTGGCGTCGTGCTCGAAGCCGCCGGCCCGCAGCGCCTCGACCACCGAGAGGTAGGCGTCGGGAAGGTCGACGTACTTGCCGACGAGCGCGACGGTGACCTCCTCCTCCGGCTCATGGACGCGGCGCAGGAGCTGGTCCCACTGCTTCCAGTCGACGTCACGGAACGGGAGGTCGAGACGGCGTACCACGTAGGCGTCGAGGCCCTCGGTGTGCAGGACCTTCGGGATGTCGTAGATCGACGGCGCGTCGATCGCGTTGACGACCGCCTCGGCGTCGACGTCGCACATCAGCGAGATCTTGCGCTTGACGCTCACCGGGACCTCCCGGTCGGAGCGGCACACGATGGCGTCGGGCTGGATGCCGATCGAGCGCAGGGCGGCCACCGAGTGCTGTGTCGGCTTGGTCTTGAGCTCCCCCGACGGACCGATGTAGGGGACGAGCGAGACGTGCAGGAAGAAGCAGTTGTCGCGGCCGATCTCGTGGCGGACCTGGCGCGCGGACTCGAGGAACGGCTGCGACTCGATGTCACCGACGGTGCCACCGATCTCGTGGATCACCACGTCGACGGCAGGCCCGCCCATGGTGAGCATGCGGTCCTTGATCTCGTTGGTGATGTGCGGGATCACCTGGACGGTGTCGCCGAGGTAGTCGCCACGACGCTCACGGGCGATGACCTCGGAGTAGACCTGACCCGTCGTCACGTTGGCGCGACCGACGAGGTCCTCGTCGAGGAACCGCTCGTAGTGGCCGATGTCGAGGTCGGTCTCGGCCCCGTCGTTGGTGACGAACACCTCGCCGTGCTGGAACGGGTTCATGGTGCCCGGGTCGACGTTGAGGTAGGGGTCGAGCTTCTGCATCGTGACGCGCAGACCGCGGGACTTGAGGAGCCGGCCCAGGCTGGACGCCGTGAGGCCCTTGCCGAGCGAGGAAGCCACGCCGCCGGTGACGAAGACGTGCTTGGTGGGCACCGAGTTTGCCAAGGGAACTCCCGTGATCGTGTGTGTTGCCGGGTCGGCGTCCGGTTGGTCCGGACGACGCGTGGCACGTCAGTGGAACACAGGCGGATCAATGCACATGTTCACGGGATTTCACCCTATCAAGGTCCGGCAACGTCCGGGACCTCCGCGGGGCGTGGCGCGTGCGACCTGCGACACCTCGGCCGGCCAGGCCGAGGTCATCCGGGCGTTGGCAGATCACCGTCGGCCGCGCCCGAGGTGCCGAAGTGTCCGGCCTTCCCGCTGCTCTCCTGCTGCAGGGCGGTCACGAGGGCGACGTCTCCGAACGGCACCCCGACCACGTCGACCGTCGACACGCTCTCGGCAGACGGCGACGCGCGGACGGCCTCGACCGCGCCGTCGGGGGCACCCGAGCCCACCGGGCCGACCACGAGGCTCCCCAGGCCCGCTGAGTCCATCCCGGAGACCATGGTGGCCAACAGCTCACCGCGTCCACTCTCGAAGGTCTCGTCCGTCCCCGCGACCACCAGCGCCAGCTGAGCGCGCGACGCCGGCGCCTGCGCGGTCCCCACCAGCTTCGCCTCGGTGAGTGCCGACACGATCGTCTGCGCGGGGGCGTCCACCGCGGTCGTCGCCTTCGCCGCGAGCCCACGTCCCAGCGCGGCTCCGACCACCTCGTAGTTGGCGAGCCCATCGGTCGGCGTGTCGGTCACGCCCTTCAAGGTCTGCTGGGCGACGCCTACAGCGAGCTGGCGGTCAGCAGGGTCGAGCATGCGGTCGGTGACGGCCACCGAACCGACCACGGTGGCCCCGGCCGCCTTCAGTGCGGCGTCGACGGAGTCGACGGTCGAGTCCGCGGCCCCAGGCAGGGTGACCATCACGACCGACCTGCCGGTGAGCCGGCCGGCCAGCGGTGCCGCACCGAGCTGGTCGCGGTAGGCCTCGGCGAGGCCGCGGGCAGCGACGTCCTCAGGAGTGTCCTCGGCCGACCTGGAGGTGTCCGCGGCGGCGGGAGGAGCCTCGGCACCGTCGAGCACACCGGTCCCGAGAGCGATCCCGCCGGCGAGAGCGAGCAGGAGCGCAGCGGCGACGACGAGCAGCGAGCGGACGGGCATCAGGCACGGGCTTCCTGGATCGCGGTGGACAGCCAGTCGCGGGCGGAGTCGAACCACTCTCCCCCGACCGGGGTGGTCGCGATCGCCGCCCCCAGGGCGACCAGGGCGACGAGCAGGACCAGGAGCACCTGGAGCCAGGTGAACCGCGGACGGTGAAGCCCTGTGATCGCCTTGGCGTCCACGAGCGTCGCGCCGAGGCGAAGGCGGGTGAGGAACCGGGTGGCGCCTCCCGAGCGGGCGGAGTCGAGGAACTCCTCGAGAGTCCCGAAGCCGCCGACGGTCACGACGACCCGGGCGCCCCGCGCATCCGCGAGGAGCAGCGCCGCCTCCTCCGACCCGCTAGCACCGGGGAAGCCCACCGACGTGCGCTGCAGTCGCTCCAGGCGCTCCTCCGACTCCGCGTGACGACGAGACCCCGTGACGACGACCTCCCCGGCGACCCGCAGGGTGCGATCGCTCATCTGCGCGATGTCACCCACCACGACCGCCGGTTCGTAGCCCGCGGCCATCAGTGCGTCGGCGCCGGAGTCGACACCGACCAGGACCGGCTTGCGCTCCTTCAGATAGCGCTTCATCGACCGGATCTCGGCGCGGGCGTCCGCGCCCGGCAGCACGACGACGACCTCGCGACCGGCGAGGCTCGTGGTGAGCTCCGGCACGCCGACGCCCTCGAGGAGCATGGCGTGCTCGCGGCGCAGGTACTCGCCGCTGTTGGCCGCCAGCGTCTCCATCTGCCTCGACATGCCGTTGCGTCCGCGGCTCAGCAGCTCCTCGACCGCCGTCGCGTCCACGAGCGTGCCCTCGGCCACGGGCTCGTCGCCACGGACGAGCCTCGTCCCGTCGAGTCCGACCGTTTCGCCGTCCTTGAGCGACGTGAGGACCTCGGAGCCGACGGCGTCGAGCAGAGGGACGCCCGCACCCACCAGCACCTGGGGGCCGAGATTCGGATAGCGCCCCGTGCTGGAGGTGGCGGCGTTGACGACCGCTACGACCCCCCGCTCACGGAGCTCTTCGGCGGCACTGCGGTCCAGGTCCGGCAGGTCCGCCACGGCCACGTCGCCGGAGCGGACTCGTCTGATGTCTCGTGCGCTGCGTACGAGGCGTACCGGTCCCATGACGTCGAGGTCGGTGTCGCGAGGCGTACGGCGGAGGTTCAGCAGGCTCACCGACGCCATGCTGCCACCGGCCCTGCGGGGATCGGCGCACCCTGGGCCGTCCGGCGTGTCCGGATTGGCCCGCTCAGGGCGCCACCGTCAGCGCGCTCCACCGTCAGCGGAGGGCGCGATCCTCCGCCGCCAGGTCGACGAGCTCACGGGCGTGGGCCTCGGCCGTCGCCGACCCCTCCAGCCCGGCGAGCATCCGTGACAGCTCCGCCACGCGTGCGTCGTCGTCGAGCAGGCCGACCCCGCTCGTGGTGACCGTGCCGTCGTCGGACTTGAGCACGTGGTAGTGCCGGTCTCCGAACGCCGCGACCTGCGGCAGGTGGGTCACGACGAGGACCTGGGCGTTCGCCGCGAGCCGGGCCAGCCGACGCCCCACCTCGATGGCAGCGCGTCCCCCGATCCCGGCGTCGACCTCGTCGAAGACGAACGTCGGCACGCTGGCGCGGTCGGCCAGCACCACCTCGAGCGCCAGCATCACGCGGGAGAGCTCTCCGCCGCTGGCTCCCTTGGCGAGAGGCCGAGGGGCCGCACCAGCGTTGGCGGCCAGCAGCATCTCGACCGCGTCCACACCGTCAGGACCGAGATCGGCCGGCGTCGGCGAGGCCGGCGCGTCCACCTGCACGTCGATCCGCGCGTGGGGCATCGCGAGCGCCTCGAGCTCCGCACCGACCTCGGCCGCCAGGCGTACGGCCGACTCGCGGCGACGGGCGGTGATCGTCGCCGCCTGCGCGAGCAGCTCGCTCTCCAGGGCCGCGATCTCGTCCGCGAGCTCGGCGATGCGACCGTCGTCGCCCTGCAGCGTCGTCACGCGGACCTGCGCCTCCTCGGCCCAACGAAGGACGTCGGCCACCGTGGGACCGTACTTGCGGGTCAGCCCGGCCAGGGCCGCCCGACGCTCGGACACCCCCGCCAGCCGTGCCGGGTCGACCTCCACGCCGTCGGAGTACGAGGCCAGCTCGCCCGCGACGTCGCTGACGGTGAACCGCACCTCGTCCAGCCGGCGCGCCTGGACGTCGAGAGCCGGGTCGTGCTCGCGGACGCCGTCGAGCAGGGCGCTCGCACGGCCCAGCAGGTCGAGCACGTCGGAGGCGTCGTCGGTGTCGGACAGCAGACTGTGCGCCTCCGCGGCGGCGAGAGCGAGCGACTCCGCGTGGGCGAGTCGCGCCTCCTCGATGCGGAGCGCGTCGTCCTCCCCCTCCTCAGGGGCGACGGCCGCGATCTCGTCGAGACCGAAGACGAGGACGTCGAGCTCGCGGGCGCGTTCCTGGCCGGCCGACGTCAGGTCGTCGAGCGTGCGGCGTGCTTCGAGCAGCCGGGAGTAGGCCGGTCGGTAGTCCTCCAGCAGCGCCTCGACGTCACCGAAGCGGTCGAGCGCCGCACGCTGGGCACCCGTCCGCAGCAGCCGGTGCTGGTCCGACTGTCCGTGGACCGCCACCAGCTGCTCGCTCAGGCGGGCCAGCATCCCGGCGGGCACCGACGCGCCGCCGAGGTACGCCCGGGAGCGGCCGTCCTTGCCGATCGTCCGGGCCAGGACGAGCTCGTCGCCCTCGGTCTCCGCAGGCGTCTCGTCGAGGAGCGCCCGGACCCCGGGCAGCGCCCCGACGTCGACGGTCGCCTCGACCCGCAGCCGGTCCGCGCCGTGCCGGACCAGCCCGGAGTCCGCGCGCGACCCGCGCAGCAGTCCGAGTGCGGTCACGACCATGGTCTTGCCCGCACCCGTCTCGCCGGTGATGACCGTGAGCCCGGGACCGAGCTCGAGCTCGGCGTCGGCGATCACGCCCAGCGACGACAGCCTGATCTCCTGCCACACGAGCGCCTCAGCCCTCCTTCGATCCGCCGTAGGGGCTCCGCCGGTCCTCCGCGCTGATGCGGTTCGCCGCGGACCCCCGCCAGCCGCTCACGGGCAGGTCGAACTTGCGCACGAGGCGGTCGGTGAACGGTGCCTGGTGGAGGCGGGCGAGGCGGATGTTCTTGTCGCCCTGCCGGACCTCGACGCGCGCACCGGGCGGCAGGTCGTACGTCCGTCGTCCGTCGCACCACAGGACTCCGGAGGACGGTGCCTCGGGGATCACCTGGATCGCCAGGAGCGACGTCGGTGAGACGACCATCGGGCGGGCGAACAGCGCGTGCGCACTGATCGGCACCATGAGGAGCGCCTGCACCTCGGGCCAGACCACCGGGCCGCCGGCGCTGAAGTTGTAGGCCGTGGAGCCGGTGGGCGTCGCACAGACCACGCCGTCGCAGCCCCAGCGCGAGACCGGGCGGTCGTCGATCGCCACGACGACCTCGAGCATCCGCTCCCGGGACGCCTTCTCCACGGTGGCCTCGTTGAGCGCCCAGCTGTGGGCGACCTCCTGGTCGTCGACGAAGACGCGCGCGTCCACGGTCATCCGCTCCTCGACGGTGTAGCGGCGCTCGACGACCCGTCGCACCGTGTGGTCGAGATCGTCCACGTCCGCCTCCGCCAGGAAGCCGACGTGGCCGAGGTTGACACCGACCAGCGGCGTGCCGCACTCGCGGACGAGCTCGGCAGCGCGCAGCAGGGTCCCGTCGCCGCCGAACACCACCGCGAGCTCGCAGCCACGTCCCGCTGCGGGCTCGACCGGGACGATCTCCGCGTCCGGGAGACCCCAGCGCTCCAAGGCAGGTGCGTCCTCGGACACGACGCGGACGGCGATGCCCTCGGACACCATCGCTCGGGCGAACTCAGCGGCGACCTTGCTGGCCTCGTCGCGGCCGGTGTGGGCGAGGATCAGCACGCGCCGCCCACCGCTGGTCGATGGTGCAGTGCTCACTGGTGCTCCCGTCCGCTCGGTGATCCCAACGGTCCTGCGTCCACCGCCGCGCGGACGTCGTCCTCGACGACGGGCGGAGCGTCCCGCCGGAACCACCCAAAGTACTCGACGTTGCCGCTCGGGCCAGGCAACGGGCTGGCGGCCACCGCTCGGGTGCCCCATCCGACGCCCTCCGCCGCGCGGCACACCCCCACGACCGCGTCCACGTGGAGCGCCGGGTCACGGACGACGCCCTTCTTGCCGACACGGTCCTTGCCCACCTCGAACTGCGGCTTCACCATCAGGACCAGGTCGCCGTCGTCGACGCAGACCCGCGCGAACGCGGGCATCACCAACGTGAGCGAGATGAACGACAGGTCCGACACGACCAGGTCGACCGGCCCACCGATCGTCTCCCGCTCGAGCTCGCGCACGTTGGTCCGGTCGTGGACCACCACGCGAGGGTCCTTCTGGAGCGCCCAGACGAGCTGGCCGTAGCCGACGTCGACGGCCACGACCTCCTTCACACCACGCCTCAGCAGGACGTCGGTGAAGCCACCCGTCGAGGCACCGGCGTCGAGGCACCGGCGTCCGTCGACGGCGAGGCCGAGCGGCTCGAAGGCCTCGAGCGCACCCAGCAGCTTGTAGGCGCCCCGGGAGGCGTACCCCGGGTCGTTCTCCACGTCGCGGACGACCACCGCCTGATCGGTGGTGACCTGGGTCGCCGGCTTCGACGCACGAGCGCCGTCGACCGTCACCCGTCCCGCGGTGATGAGGTCGCTCGCCTGCTCGCGCGACCGCGCGAGCCCACGGCGTACGAGCTCCGCGTCGAGCCGGATCCGTCGGCTCACGGGGTCTCGGGTGGTTGCTGGCCGGCCGTCTGCAGGACCTCGCGGAGCTTGGCGTGCACCCGCTCGTACACCGCGAGGTGCTCGCCGACCGGCAGCTCGGCGAGCTTCTCGAGATCGGAGAGGACCGCCTGGACACGGGGGTCCGGCCCGTCCTCGTCGGCGGGCGCCGCCTGGGGCGGGGCCGGTCGCGGGCTCGGAGGTCCTGGACGGGGACCCGGTCGCAGGCCCGGGGTCTCGCGCTCGGAGGCGCCTTCGGTCATCTCGCGCTCCTTCGTGTCACCGGATCGATCATCGCACTCCCCAGCCCGCGAGGGCGGCACGGACGGCAGAGAGGTCGAGCCGCGACCCGGACTCCCCCGCCACCTCGTCGTGGTGGTGCCACGACAACGCCACGACGGCACGCAGCAGCTCGACGGCCGACAGCGGCTCGTCCACCCCCGGCGCGCCGTCCACGACGAGGGCGCCTCGCTCGGCACGGACCGTGTGCCTGCCACAGCGTGCGGAGCCGTCCACGACCTCCACCGCGGTCTGCGGCAGCGAAAGGGCGCGCAGGTCCGGCGCGACGTAGGTGGGACGCACGGAAGGCGCTGCGGCGACCACGGCGTCGAGATCACTGACGCCGGTCAGCACGAGGAGGCTGTCGGCTCCGACGTTGTTGGCGCCTTCGATGTCGGTGTCGAGCCGGTCGCCGACGACGAGCGGGTGCGACCCACCGACGCGGAGGACCGTCTCGTCGAAGAGCGGCGGGTACGGCTTGCCCGCACCCTCCGGCCGCCGCCCGGTGGCGGTGGCGACGGCAGCGACGAGGGTGCCGTTGCCGGGAGCGAGACCGCGCGCGGTCGGGATCGACCCGTCCGTGTTGCTCGCGACCCAGGGGATGCCGGTCGAGACCGCGTACGCTGCCTCTGCCAGCTGCTGCCATCCGAGGTCGGGCGAGAAGCCCTGGACCACTGCTGCCGGCTCGTCGTCAGCAGACGTCACCACGACGAGACCGTGCTCCTCGACCGCGCGCCTCAGGCCCTCGCCGCCGACGACGAGGACGCGGGAGCCCGCCGGTACAAGGCCCGCGAGAAGTCGCCCCGCCGCCTGGGCCGAGGTGACCACGCCGTCGTCGTCGGTCGGCATGCCGAGCCCGCGGAGCTTGGCCACCACAGCGTCGGGCGTCCTCGCAGCGTTGTTGGTCACGTAGGCGAGTCGCAGGCCCGCCTTGTGGGCCTCCTCGAGGTTCTCGGCGACGTGCTCGATCGCGTCCTCGCCGCGGTAGACGACGCCGTCGAGGTCGAGCATCGCGACGTCGTAGCGCTCCCGGAGCGGGTCGTCGCAGGCGGAGAGGCGCACGGTCGGGCGCCGGCGGGAGTCGGAGGAGGCGTCCGCCCACGAGGCGGCGGCAGGTTTGAGCGTGTGGTCGGGCATCGCGACCAGCGTAGGGCCACGACGTCTGGCCTACGATGCACCGGTGGACAACGCCGTCATCCGACCGTTCCGGGCTGTGGGCTTCCGCGGCGGCTCCGCCGTCGTCTCGACCCGTACCTACGTGCCGTCGGCGTCCTGGTCACGGGCCCCTCGAGACCTGCCCGAGCACCACGTGCTCCGGCTGCTCGAGCCTGCGTTCAGGAGCGACGACCCCCATCAGGCGACGCGCGTCGCCCATGAGTGGATGGACGACGGCACGCTCGGCATCGACGCGGAGCCCGCCTTCTACGCATACCGCACGGTCGAGGACGGCCACGAGGCCCTCGGCGTCGTCGTGCTCGTCGACCTCGAGGCGGGCAACCTTCGCCCGCACGAGGACGTGATCGCCGCGTACGCGATCCGGCAGGCCCGCCTCGCCGAGGCGACGCGGGCCCAGTGGGAGCCGATCACCGCCTACACCACGCGGGAGCCGATCGGTCCCCTGCTGGCGGCGGCGACCGACCGCCCAGCCGACCACGTGGCGGAGGACCTCGGCCGGTCGGACGAGATCTGGGCGATCACCGACCCGGAGACTCTTCGAGCGGTCAGCGAGCGCCTCGCGGACCAGCAGCTCGTCATCGCCGACGGCCACCACCGTTATGCCGCGTGGCGCACCGCCCCCGAGCGTGAGGGCCGACTCGCGCTCACGCTCGTGCTCGACCAGCCCGTCCTCACGGTCGGCCCGATCCACCGGTTCGTCGCACAGCTCAACCTCGACGAAGCGCTGCTGGGCCTGCCGCTGCCCGCTCTCGAGCTTGCCGGCGTCGAGGCCGCTGCGGAGTTCATCGCCGTCAGCGAGACGCGCTGCGTGCTGACCGACGGGCGACGGTTCCTGGGCGTCGACGCGTACGAGTGCGCCTCGTGCTGGGTCGAGGACGTCTTCACCCCCCACCACGGGCTGGAGTCCGACGCGGTCAGCTACGAGCCGGACCTGGACGCGGCCGCGCGCATCGCCAAGGAGGAGGGCGGCGTCTCGCTCCTGCTGGCGACGCCGTCTCTGGAGACCGTGACACGGGCGGCGACTACCGGTCGGCTCCTGCCGCACAAGTCATCGTGGTTCCGCCCGAAGCCGCGCGTCGGCATGATCATGCGCCGCTGGGGCTGACCTCCCCGCTGCACACCCACGATCGGGCGACTGAGCTCGTCGCCACCGGGAGCGCCCGCCCGGCGCTTCCCGGAAGGCGACACCGATGAGCGCCTCGGAGCACCTGTTCGGGCCCACGGAGAGGGATCTCTCACGGCGCCCTGACGTTGCGCGTGCCGGCCAAGCGCGAGGGCGAGCGCTTGCCGAAAGGATCATGGCGTGCTGGCTCTGAAGACGCGAGGGTGAACGCAAAAATGACCGAAGGCCGTCACCAGTGGTGACGGCCTTCGGCCTAAATATTGTCCGGCGGCGTCCTACTCTCCCACACAGTCTCCCGTGCAGTACCATCGGCGCTGAAGGGCTTAACTTCCGGGTTCGGAATGTTGCCGGGTGTTTCCCCTTCGCCATGGCCGCCGTAACCCTTCGGGTTACAACCCCAAAACTTTGGTGTGTTTCGGGTTCTGGGTTGTGGTCCCAGAACCTCACAGTGGACGCATAAGTGTCGTTGAAGTGTGTGTAGAACAAGCCCTCGGCCTATTAGTACCGGTCAGCTACACGCATTGCTGCGCTTCCACTTCCGGCCTATCAACCCAGTGGTCTACTGGGGGCCTTAACCCACAAGGGGTGGGAAACCTCATCTTGAAACGTGCTTCCCGCTTAGATGCTTTCAGCGGTTATCACTCCCGAACGTAGCTAATCAGCAGTGCTCTTGGCAGAACAACTGACACACCAGAGGTTCGTCCATCCCGGTCCTCTCGTACTAGGGACAGCCTTTCTCAAGTTTCCTACGCGCGCGGCGGATAGGGACCGAACTGTCTCACGACGTTCTAAACCCAGCTCGCGT
>NZ_JARBCJ010000339.1:0-1371 GCF_028803055.1 Mumia sp. | reverse complement strand
GCGTGCCGCAGGCAGCCGCATCGCCGCCAGGCGCGGAGCGAGCGTGGTCGACCTCAACCGCCGGTTGCAGTCGCGCGACCGCCGCCTCGCCGTCCTGACTGCCGGAGACCTGAAGCCCGCAGCAGTGCTGGAGCCGTCGTACGCACAGCTGTCGCCGACCGCGAGGATTCTCCTGCGTCGTCTGGGGGCGATCGAGGGGACGACCTTCTGCGCGAGTCTCGCGGCAGTGCTCCTGGACACGGACCTCTGGATCGCCGAGGACGCGGTCGACGAGCTCGTGGAGGTCGGGTTCGCGGGCCCGGGGGGCGGAGGTGCGTTCGAGGTGCACGGTCTGGTGAAGCTGTACGCCAGCACCCTGCACGCGGACGAGGGCCGTGCGCTCGGCGAGGGCGCCCGCGTGGCCGCCCGTGCGCGCGAGTGGCAGCAGTTCGCGGGCCGCGAGGAGGCACGCGGTGAGGTCCGCCTCGGGTGATCCCGGTGCCGAACTGCGTGTCTTCTTCGTGGTCACGCAGCATGCCCCGGCAGTCGAATCGTGAGGGGGCGCGAGCAGGACCGACCTGGTCGGACCCGACTGCGAAGGAGCCGCAGCATGCCGTACATCACTGCCTCGGACGGGGCACAGATCTTCTACAAGGACTTCGGAAGCGGACAGCCGATCATCTTCAGCCACGGGTGGCCGTTGTGCTCGGACGCGTGGGACCTCGAGCTCAAGCTCGCCGCCGAGGCGGGCTACCGGGCGATCGCGCACGACCGTCGCGGCCACGGCCGCTCGTCGCAGACGTGGGACGGCAACGACATGGACACCTACGCCGCCGACGTCGCGACGCTGGCCGACGAGCTCGGGCTGGACGACATCATCGTGGTCGGGCACTCGACGGGAGGCGGCGAGGCCGTACGGTTCGCGGCCCAGCACGGCCAGGGGCGCGTGGTGAAGGTCGCGACCGCCGGGGCCATCCCTCCGGTCATGGTCAAGTCCGAGTCGAACCCCGACGGCACGCCGATCGAGGCCTTCGACGAGATCAGAGCCGGGGTGCTGCACGACCGGTCGCAGTTCTACAAGGATCTGTCCGCGCCGTTCTACGGGGCCAACCGCGAGGGCTCGACGATCTCGCAGGGCCAGCGCGACGACTTCTGGCGTCAGTCGATGCTCGCCGGCCTGCACCAGGCGTACGAGTGCGTGGCGGTGTTCTCGGAGACGGACTTCACCGAGGACCTCAAGGCGATCGACGTCCCGATGTTCATCGCCCACGGTGAGGAGGACCAGATCGTGCCCATCGCGGATGCCGCGCTGAAGTCGGTCGACCTCGTCAAGGGCGCGACGCTGAAGGTCTATCCCGGATCGCCGCACGGCATCGCCGGGGCGTACCAGGA
>NZ_JARBCJ010000338.1:0-1396 GCF_028803055.1 Mumia sp. | reverse complement strand
GGTGAGGTCGACGAAGTCGGCGCCGACGAGCGGCGAGACTGCGGCCAGATCGAGGTGGTCCGCGATCAGCACACCCGTCCCGGTCGGCCACTCGGGCCGGAGGGAGCCGTTGGCATTGGTGAGGACGCAGACCCGGGCACCGCAGGCCGCCGCCGTCCGTACGCCGTGCGCGACCGCCGCGGGCCCATGGCCCTCGTAGAGGTGGGTGCGCCCGCTCAGGACGAGCACGTGCGCGACGTCCCCGGACCCGGCGGTCAACGGGATCGAGGCGACCTGACCCGCGTGCCCGGGTGCCGCCGGCGGGAAGAATCCTGGGAGGTCGGCTGCCGGCACCTGCCAGCTCGGGGTGCCGATGACGTCGACCGCACCGGTCCACCCCGACCCGAGGACGACGGCGGCGTCGTGCCGCTCCACCCCGCTCGCCGAGATGATCCGGCTCGCCGCCGACAGAGCGGCCTCGTCACGCATGGACGAATCTTGGCACGCGCGCGCCTCGCGCGGGGAACAGCGGGCGACGACGCAGGTGCCCCATAAATCCTCGCCTAAACGCACGAAAAATAGGAGCACTTCCGGTCTAGACGTGCGTGCCCGCCAATGCCTAAGTTGGGCCGCGGTGCGTCTCGTTCCCCCCCACAACCATCTGTGGGACAGGGCGACGCGTTCACCCCGGGCCAGTCCGGCCCGTCCCACCGTTGCATGAAGGGGAGAAGTCTTTGAGACGTCTCAGCACTGCACTCGTCACCCTCGGCGTCGCGGCCTCGTTCGGCGCCGTCTACGCCGCACCAGGATCCGCCGAACCCGCTCCGCCGGTCACCGCTGCGGACCGCACCGGCAAGGCCCACGAGCTGCCCAACCCGCTCGAGGACAAGCGACGGGCTCTCCGCGAGGAGGCCATCACGTCGGTCGTCAACGGCGAGGCGAAGCCCGTCACCAAGAACGGCTCCAAGGTCGTCAAGGTCGGCAAGTCGTACGCGCCCGCCGACGCCGCCGCCCAGAAGACCAAGAAGGGCCGCAAGGCCCTCGCAGCGGCCAAGGGCCCCAAGGCCCAGAAGCAGGACCAGTACGTCGAGCTCTCCCAGGAGCGGGCCGACAAGGTCTTCGTCATCCTCGCCGAGTTCGGCGACCAGCGTCACCCGGACTACCCCGACGACGGCTGGGACGACTTCGACCCCGACGTCGCCGAGCCGCAGCGCTTCGACGGCCCGCTGGTCAACCAGATCCCCGAGCCCGACCGGACCAAGGACAACTCCACGGTCTGGCAGCCGAACTACGACCGCCAGCACTACCAGGACATCTACTTCGGCGACGGCAAGGGCGACGAGTCGGTGAAGACGTACTACGAGGCGCAGTCCTCGGGTCGCTACACCGTCGACGGCACCGTGTCGGACTGGGTGAA
>NZ_JARBCJ010000337.1:0-1585 GCF_028803055.1 Mumia sp. | reverse complement strand
CACCACCGGGGCCCGCCTTCTCCCCCCCGGGTGGTTTGTGTGGCGGGTCCCGTGCGCTGTGATGGTGTGGCAGCCCCCGACGGGGGCTCCCTGAGGTCGACTGGTACGCCGGGAGCCCGCTGTCCGTGAGGTCGGCGGGATGCCGACTCAGCCGCGCGTCGCTGTGCCCCGACGCGACGGGAGCCAGACGAGACCCGCGGCACCCAGGAACACCAGGGATGCTGCCACCAGACCGATCACGGGCAACGAGCCCGTGCCACCGGTCTTGGGAAGGGTGGCGGCCGGGTCGCTGCTCCCACCGCCGCTCCCGCCACCGTCACCGTCGGCCGGAGGCTCGCTGCTGACCGTCATCTTGGACAGCGTCCCCGATCCCGTGCACTTCGCGCCGATGGACGCAGAAGGGAAGTCGAACGAGAATCCCGAAGCCTTCACGTCGAGCTCGTCACCGGACGCCTTGACGCTGCCCTTGAGCGTCGGGACGGGGACCACGGCCTTCGGCGCGGCGTTGACCGTGTCCGTCGCCGTGAGCGTGGTCGCCGTACCCCCGACCGACAGGTTGAGCGTGTACTCCATCGAGCCGTCGATCGGGACCGGCGCGATGCCGGGGAGCTTGCTCATCGTCGCCTGGAGGGAGACCGGGTCGCCCGCGTTCTTGCGGTATCCGGAGACCGAGATCGTGGCGTTGTAGTCGAACTTCGACCCGATCGACATGACGCACGCGAACTTCACCGTGCCCTTGGCGGGCTTGCCAGGGTTCCCTGCCGGCGGAGCCGAGGTCGGCGCCTTCGCCGGAGCGGTGGTCGGCGCCTTCGTCGGCTTAGGCGTAGGCGTAGGCGTAGTCGGCGTAGGCGGCGGCTCATCGCTCACCGTCAGCACCGACAGCGCCGTGGACGCCGTGCACTGGCCACCGACGCCGGAGACCACGAACGTGAACGCGGTCGCCGTCACCGGCAGCTCGGCCTTGCTCGAGGTCACCGTGCCGGACACGTCGGCCACCGGGACGGGCCCGTTCGGGGCGGCCGTGGTCGGCCCCGTGCCTTTGAGCGTGACCGCCTGACCGTCGATCGTCAGCTTCAACGTCGCGCTCATCGACGCGTTGTTGATCGCCACCGGCGCCACGCCCGGGAGGTCGCTGAGCGTGGCCCGCAACGTCACGGGGCCACCCTCCGCCGCACGGTAGCCCGCGACCGAGACCTTCGCCGCGTAGTCGAAGTCCTTCTTGAAGTCGGGCATCGTGCACGAGAACGCGACCGTTCCTGCCGCCGGCGTGCCCTCGGCCGCGGCCGCCGGACTCGACACCAGCGCGAGCGAGCCGCCCATCAGCGCGACGGCGCCCGCGACCCGTGCGAGCGCACCGAGGCGCGTGCGCGCCCTCATGCGCTGACTCCGTGACGACGACGACCCGGGAAGACCAGCAGCACGCCGAGTCCGCCCATCAGAAGCGCGCCCGCGGCCATCAGCAGCACGGGCAGGCTGTCGGTGCCGCCGGTCTTGGGGAGGGCACCCGCGTTGTCGTTGTCGGGCACGGTCGGCGCCGGGTTCGCCGCCGCAGCCGGCTTGTCGGCGACCGGCTTGTCCGCGCCTG
>NZ_JARBCJ010000336.1:0-1592 GCF_028803055.1 Mumia sp. | reverse complement strand
ACCTCCATTCACCTCGCCGACCCACGTCCTCTGCGCTGACCGCCTGCCGCGCTGACCGCGTGGGGCGGGACGATCCCGTCGGCTCCAGCCCGGGCCGCGGGGTTCTCTAGCCTGGCGGCGTGGTCGACATCGCAGGTGAGTCCGATCAACCGAGAGCGCGACGGCGGCTGCTCGATGCCGTGCTGTCGGTCGGGGCCGGGCTCGACCTCCCGGTCACGCTCCAGCGCATCGTGGAGGCCGCGACGGAGCTGGTCGACGCGCGCTACGGGGCACTCGGGGTCCTCGACGCCAGCGGCACGCGGCTGGTCCGCTTCCTGACGGTCGGCGTCGACGACGAGACCTACCGTCGCATCGGCGACCTGCCGGAAGGTCACGGCATCCTCGGCCTGCTCATCGTCGACGCCAAGCCGCTGCGCCTGCCGGACCTGAGCGAGCACCCCGACAGCGTCGGCTTCCCGCCGAACCACCCGCCGATGACGTCGTTCCTCGGCGTGCCGATCCGGGTTCGCGACGAGGTGTTCGGCAACCTCTACCTCACCGACAAGACGACCGCGCCGACGTTCAGCGACGCGGACGAGGAACTGGTCGTCGCCCTCGCCGCGGCCGCCGGTGTCGCGATCGAGAACGCCCGCCTGCACGCCCGGGTCCGCGACCTCGTGCTCGCCGAGGACCGCGAGCGCATCGCCCGCGACCTGCACGACACGGTGATCCAGCGGCTGTTCGCGGTCGGACTGTCGCTGCAGGGCACCACCCGCCTGGTCGAGAGCGACAGCGCCACCGCGGTCGCCCGCATCGGCACGGCCATCGACGAGCTGGACATGACCGTCAAGGACATCCGCTCGGCGATCTTCGGGCTGGAGTCCAGCCTGGCGGCGGGCCCGACCTCGGGGCTCCGGACGCGCCTGCTGGCTCTGGTGCGGGAGTCCGCGTCGTCGTTCGGGTTCGAGCCCCGCGTGCTGTTCGACGGGCCGATCGACACCTCGGTGGGCGACGACGTGGCCGACGACCTGGTGGCGACGTTGCGCGAGGCGCTCAGCAACGTCGTCCGCCACGCCTCGGCCCGCCACGTCGACGTGGCGGTGGTCGCGGGAGGTGGCGAGCTGACCCTCACGGTGACCGACGACGGGGTCGGTCCCCCTGCCGATGCGGTGACCGGCACCGACGACGAGCGGGAGGACGACGATGATTCCCACCCCGAGCCGGCCCCCGAGCCCCGACGCCGGCACGGCCTGCGCAACATGGCGTCCCGGGCGCTGGCGGCGGGGGGCTCGTCGGAGCTGCGGCCGGGGGCGGCCGGTGGTGCGGTCCTGACCTGGCGGGTCTCGCTCTCCTGACCCGGAGCTGGTCGCACGGAGTGACCTTCGGCCCTTGGCCGGGCGGCCCGAGCGGGGCACCCTGGCGCGAGTGAAGCGTGGCATCGAGGCGACGACGACCCTGCAGGTCTCGTTCGAGCAGGTGAGTCGCGTCCTGGCGGACGATCCGGGAGCCATCGTGCTCGACGGGGACGTCGAGCAGCCCGACCGGCCGGGCGAGGACGGTCACCTGCGGTCGACGCTCGGCGTCGAGGTGGGGGCGACCGCGTTCCGGCAGGT
>NZ_JARBCJ010000335.1:0-1635 GCF_028803055.1 Mumia sp. | reverse complement strand
GTCGTACGCCCCCTCCTGCAGCCGGCTCCCCTCGGCCGATTCGGTGAGGAGATCGGGTTCCGACCGCGAACTTCCCCGATCTCCTCACCGAATCGCGGGGTGGATCGCGCCGGTGGGGCGGGATTGTGGCGCGTGCACCGTACGGAATCCCTTGATCAGCAGCCAGGCCGGTAGGAAGACCAGCTCGAACAGGCCGCCGGGAACGACGAGGAGAAGGCCCGGCCCTGCACCCATATCGAGCACCCCGAGGAGGTCGAGGGGCACGCCGACCGTCAGTGCGACGTAGCCCACGAGCCCGAGGAGCGCGATGGCTCGCGGAACCAGCCCGGAAACGAGCAGCAGGTACGTGAGGACGATGCCGCCGAGACCAGTGGGGACGTAGATCCACAGCATGTGGTTGGGCACCACCTCCGACTGGGCCAGAAGATAGATGCCACAGGCAGCGGACACCGAGAACTCGGCGATTCTGAGGACGGGATACCACACAGCCAGGTGCGGGTTCACGTCCTTCAGGACCGGATACATGAGCAGGCCGATCGCGATCACCGCGAGGCCAGAACCCATCATCAGGAGCACCCCGAGGGTCATCTGATCTCGGTCCACGGCGCCGTCGACGAATGCCTCTGTCAACGAGGTGCCGACCATGGCCATGACCATCTGGGCGACGAAGAGGATGCCGGCCGTGGTTGCGATCCTCCTCCTGGATCCGGCATGCCGCCCGGTCGGTGCCGGCCTGGCGGGTGTTGTTGTGCTCATCGTGCTCATCGTGTGGCCTTTCGTCGGGCCGAAGGAGTCCGAGAGCCTAACGGCGTTAGATTGAGTCTTTACGCTAACCTAACGCTGTTAGATTGTCTATGGTCGGGTGCGCGACGACGTACCGGATCGCCGCGAGAGGTGGACACAGTGGGTCGCAGGCCAGCCGAGGTGGCGAACAGGGCCCCCGTGAACCGCGAGCGCGCGCTGAGCGCCGCGCTCGCCGTGGCGGACTCCGAAGGGATCGAAGCGGTCACCATGCGCCGACTTGCCCGTGAGCTGGGGATCGAGGCGGCCTCGCTCTACCACCACGTGCACGGCAAGGAGGAGATACTCGACGGACTGGTCGAGGCGATCTCTAGCAAGATCGAGCTTCCGCAGCCGACCGCGGACTGGCGCCGGTCCATCAGACAGCGCGCCCACCAGACCCGCGCGACCCTGAGGGAGCACCCGTGGGCGGTGAGCATGATGGCTTCGCGGACGAGCCCGGGCCCAGCCACGCTGCGCGTGCTCGAGACCGGCATCCGGTGCTTCCGCGAGGGCGGGTTCTCGGTGGTCTTGGCGGCGCATGCGATTTCGACAGTGGACAGCTACGTGCACGGGTTCGTGCTCGAAGAGGTCAACTTGCCTTTCCATGACGAGTCTCAGCTGGCAGCCATGACCGGGGCCATCATGGAGGAGTTTCCCGCCTCAGAGTTCCCTTACCTCTTCGAGCTGACCCGCGAGCACGTCCTGCAGCCGGGTTATGACTACGGCAAGGAGTTCGACTCGGGCCTGGAGATCGTGCTCGACGGAATCGCTGCTTCGCTGCAGCAGTAAGGGCGCAGGGCTGCTCGCTCTCGCTTGTCGTACGCCCTCTCCTGCACCTGCGGCCGATTCGGT
>NZ_JARBCJ010000334.1:0-1661 GCF_028803055.1 Mumia sp. | reverse complement strand
CGAGCGCTCGAGGTGGGGCACACCGGCGAGCACGCTGGTCGCGTCGACGAGCTCGACGTCGTCACGTGCGGCGAGCACGGCCTCCACGACCTCGCGGGTCTCGCGCCGGTGCGGCGAGCAGGTCGCGTAGGTCACCACCCCGCCAGGTCGCGCAAGGTCCACCGCATGGTTCAGCAGGTCTCGCTGGAGCACCGTCAGGTCGTCGAGGTCCGACTGCTGCCGGCGCCACCGCGCCTCGGGCCGCCGCCGCAGCGCCCCGAGACCGGTGCAGGGCGCGTCCACGACCACACGGTCGTATGCGGTGCCGGTCTCCAGCGTGCGTCCGTCCTCGACCGACACATCGACGTTGTCGAGCAGCCGCACGGCCGATCGGACGAGCTCCGCACGGTGCGGCGTGACCTCGTTGGCGAGCACGTGCGCGTCACGTCCGCCGGCGATGGCGCCGAGCAGGGCCGCCTTGCCGCCGGGGCCGGCGCAGAGGTCGAGCCAGTGCTCGTCGGCCCCGTCGACGGCGAACGACGCGGCGGCGATCGCGACCAGCTGCGACCCCTCGTCCTGGACGCCGATCCGACCCTCGCGCACGGCCGGCACGGCGCCCGGGTCACCGCCGGCGAGCCGGAACGCGTACGGCGACCACTCCCCCGCCTCGCCCTCGAGGCCCTCGAGGTCCTCGGGCTCGGCGAGTCCCGGGCGAGCCACCAGCGTGACCCGCGGAGGTGCGTTGTCAGCCGCCAGCAGCGCCGCGAGCTCCTCCGGCGCGGCGTCGCCGAGCGCATCGCGGAACGCCTCGACCACCCATCGCGGGTGTGCGTGGACGACCGCCAGGTGGCCGACCGGGTCGTCGTCGTACGGCGGGGCGACGCGCGACACCCACGTGTCCAGGTCAGCGGCGGCGACCTTGCGCAGCACCGCGTTGACGAACGAGGCGGGCCGGTGCCCGATCACGGCGCGGGTCAGGTCGACGCTGGTCGAGACCGCCGCGTGGCTCGGCACCCGCATGGCGAGGAGCTGGTGGACCCCCAGCCGCAGGACGTCACGCACCGGGGCGTCGATCCCCTTGGGAGCGAGCCGGTCGAGCACCGCGTCATAGGTGCGGGACCGCCGGATCGTGCCGTGGGTCAGCTCGGTGGTGAAGGCCGCGTCCCGTCCCGTGATGGCGTTCTCGCGCAGGAGGCCGGGCAGCAGGAGGTTGACGTAGGCGTCCTGCTCCTCGACCGCGCGCAGCACCTCCCACGCGACCCGACGGGTGGGGTCGACGCGCTGGCGCGTCTGCGGACGGTCGCGGCGCTCAGCCAAGACGGGTCCCCGACTCGAGACGGGCGCCTCGCGCCCAGTCCGCGGCCGGCATCGCCTTCTTGCCGTGCGGCTGGACGTCGCCGAGCACCACGTCGGTGGTGCCGGTGCCGACCCGGACCTCCGTCTTCGAGACACCGAGCGCGCCCGGCTTCAGCTCGGCGCTGTCGAGCACCGTGACCGGCCCGACCTTGAGGCGCTCGTCGGCGTAGGTCGTCCACGCGCCCGGGGCGGGAGTGCAGCCGCGGATCCGCCGGTCGACCCCGAGGGCGGGCGCGGACCAGTCAACCCTCGCGTCCTCGGTGGTGAGCTTCGGCGCGTACGACAGCCCGTCCTCCGGCTGGGGGCGCGCCTCGATGTCACCGAGG
>NZ_JARBCJ010000333.1:0-1796 GCF_028803055.1 Mumia sp. | reverse complement strand
TGGCCCTCGAGGTCGTCGCGCACAACGAGGCAGCGCGGACGCTCTACGCCGGCCGGGGCTGGACCCCTCTCGGGCCGTACGCGGCCCGCTGGTTCGGCGACGACGGGCCGGTGTTCGAGGCCCACCGGTTCGTCCTTCCGACCGCGGGCGCACCGCGCCCCCGCGATGTGGAACGATCGGCCACGTGAGCGAGATCAGTCCGACCGGAGATCCCTGGAGCCGCTTCTCCCGAGATCCGCGTGACCCTGCGGTCTCGGCCCTGCGCACCGGTGACGTCGACCGCGCCGTCCTGACCGACGTCCTCGGCGAGGCCTTCTCCGACGGACGGCTCACCCGTGAGGAGTACGACGAGCGTGCGGACGAGGCAGTCCGGGCGCGTACGTACGGTGACTTCCTCCCGCTGATGCAGGACCTCGTTCCCACCAGCGGAGCGGCGGCACCACCGGTGCGGCGCGGCGACAGCCCGGACCTCCAGCGTGCCGCGGTGAAGGCGTACGAGCGCAAGCGTCGTGACTCGTGGGTCGAGGCCGTGACGATCACCCTGATCTGCACAGGCATCTGGCTGGCGATTAGCCTCGCCGGCGGCGGGTTCGACCCTCACTTCCCGTGGCCGATCATCGTCGCGGTGATCGCGTTCGCCGACTCCATCGAGACGACGGCGAGCCGGGAGAAATACATCGAGAAGGAGCGCGCGAAGCTCGAGCGCAAGGCGCGCAAGCAGGAGCGCAAGGAGCTTCCGGGCTCCTGATCGGGTGCCAGTGCCTCACACCGACGCTGACGCGTCGACCCGCGTACGGAGCAGGTCCAGCGCCCGCTGCGGACGGTCGGTGATGATGCCCTCGACCCCGGCATCGGCCGCCCGCAGGATCGCCGCCGGCGCGTTGGCCGTCCAGACGTAGGTCTCGAGCCCCGCGAGCTGGGCACGACGGACGTACGCCGAGGTGACCGCTCCGTGCCAGGGGTTGACCGCGTCAGCCCAGGCCTCGAGCCTGGGCTGACGGGGCGTGGAGTGGACCAGGAGACCGCGCGGGACCTCCGGAAGCAGACGCCCGAGCTCCCGGAGCGCTGGTGCGTCGAAGCTCTGCGCCGTCACCGACACCCCGGGCGAGAAGCAGCGCAGGACCTCCGCGACCGCGCCGACGAGCCGGGGTTGCGTCTCGGGGTTCTTGATCTCGACGAGGAGCGCGACGCCGGTGGCGCGGAGCGCGTCGAGCGCCTGCTCCAGCGTCGGGACCGGCTCTCCGGCGAACGCGGCACCACGCCCGGAGCCTGCGTCGAGGCGCCGTACCTCGTCGTCGGTGAAGGTCCAGACGGGGTCGTGGGCGCGACCGGGGTGGCGCCGAGCGACGTCGGTGGTGCGCGCGAGCGTCGGGTCGTGGACGACGACGGGCGTGCCGTCCCGGGTGGACTGGACGTCGATCTCGACCGCGTCGACGCCGATCGCCACTGCTGCGGCGACAGCGGCGAGCGTGTTCTCCGGCGCGACGGCGTGGGCGCCCCGGTGGGCGACCACGCGCGGGCGGCGCATCGTGGTGATCTGCTCGTTCATGCTGCGAGCGTCGTCCGGACCGATGGAGCGCGGGCGAGAACGAGGTGGACACGGGGTGAACGGACGCTGAGGTGTTGTCCGAGTTGGCGGCGTAGAATACGAACATGCGTTCGATCGATGCTGTGGTGGGAGGGCGGTGAACGGCGACGCCACCATCCTCCACGCCGACCTCGACTCGTTCTTCGCGTCGGTCGAGCAGCGCGACGACCCTTCCCTCCGCGGCCGGCCGGTCCTCGTCGGCGGGGGT
>NZ_JARBCJ010000332.1:0-1809 GCF_028803055.1 Mumia sp. | reverse complement strand
CACCGCGGTCGACACCGCCGAGACACCGGAAGGCCGGGTGGCGGCCTGGGCCGCCAACGCGACCGCGCTCGTGCACCTCGCGACCACCGCCGCGCGACACCGGTTGACCGTCGTCCACGTGTCCAGCGACTACGTGTTCGACGGCACCCGTGAGGTGCACGACGAGTCGGAGCCGTTCTCTCCGCTCGGCGTGTACGGGCAGACCAAGGCCGCGGGTGACGCGGTCGTCTCGACGATCGCGCGCCACTACGTCGTGCGGACGAGCTGGGTGATCGGCGACGGCGGCAACTTCGTCCGCACCATGGCGCGCCTGGCGAAGGACGGCGTCAGCCCGTCGGTGGTCGACGACCAGCTCGGGCGCCTCACGTTCACGACCGAGCTCGCCCGGGGCATCGTCCACCTGATCGAGACGAGCGCTCCGTACGGGGTCTACAACCTCAGTGGAGGCGGCGCGCCGATGTCCTGGTACGACGTCGCACGCGAGGTGTTCGCGCGCTGCGGCCGCGATCCGCAGGACGTCACCCCGATCTCCACCGAGGCCTACGGCGAGGGCAAGGAGCTTGCACCGCGGCCCCGGCACTCGGTGCTGGACCTGACCAAGATCGAGTCCACCGGGTTCGAGCCGCTCCCGGTAGGTGAATCCCTGGACTCGTACCTCGCTTGACCTCCCGGACGGACCGTGGTTCTGGCTACAGTGTCGTGCAACCCGCCCTCAGGAAAGAGACACACGTGAGCCACGCTGCGCGGTCGTTCGCCGTCCGACGGATCAAGCCCCTGGTCAGCGACGCCGCCTGGGCGCGGCTCCGAGACCCGCTGGGACGGCGCGCCGCCCGCGGGCCGGCCGCGAAGTCGCGGACAGAGCACCTGGCGGAGATGGACCTCACGCAGCTGGCGAAGCACTTCCGGACCGACAAGTGGGGCAACCACCGTTACACCCCCCACTACGAGTACCACTTCGCGCCCCTTCGTGACGAGAAGATCAACGTTCTCGAGATCGGCATCGGCGGCTACGCCCGCGAGGGCCGTGGGGGCAAGTCGCTTCGGATGTGGAAGCACTTCTTCCGCAACGCGCAGATCGTCGGACTGGACATCGCGGACAAGTCGTTCGTCGACGCCGAGCGGATCACCACCTACCGCGGGAGTCAGACCGACCCCGAGGTGCTCCAGCGCATCATCGACGAGGTCGGCGAGCTGACGATCATCATCGACGACGGAAGCCACCGCTCCGAACACGTGCGGGCTTCCTTCGCCTACCTGTTCCCGCGGCTCGCCGACGGCGGGTTCTACGCGATCGAGGACACTCAGACCTCGTACTGGCCAGAGCGCGGCGGCAGCGAGGACCTCGACGACCCGACGACGACGATGGCGCTCGTCAAGTCCCTCGTCGACGGCCTCAACCACGAGGAGTTCGTGGACGAGGCGTACGAGCCCAGCTACACCGATCGTCATGTGGTGGCCGTCCACTGCTACCACAACCTGGTGATCATCGAGAAGGGCGACAACCTGGAGGGCACCCGCCGTCGAGCCATCCTGCGGGCCCGGTACGCAACTCCGGCGTGATCTCCTGGCGCGTGGCCTGGCAGGAGGCGTTGTACGGGCCCGGCGGCTTCTATCGCCGCGAGCACCCGGTCGACCACTTCCGCACCTCGGTGCACGCCTCCGACGCCTTTGCCGCAGCGGTGCTGACCTACGTACGCCGTGCCGGCCTGAGGGCGGTGGTCGATGCTGGCGCGGGCCGCGGCGAGCTCCTTCGGACCCTCGACGCCGCCGCGCCGGGTGAGCTGGACCTTCACGGCGTCGACCTCCGGC
>NZ_JARBCJ010000331.1:0-1813 GCF_028803055.1 Mumia sp. | reverse complement strand
GCGATGCTTCTCCGTACGCGGCTCGGGTTCGGCGAGGAGATCGTGCTGACACCGCAGGACGGCCTCGTCACGCGGGCCCGGCCCGACTTCTTCTACCCGCTCGCGACCGGGAGCGGCGTCATTGCCGAGGTCGAACGGGGCGGCACGGTCACGAACAACCACGACCTCAAGGACGTGTGGAAGACGCATGTCGCGCCGGATGCGCAACACCTCTTCCTGATCGTTCCTCAGGCGAACACGCGCGCCGACGGAACCGTTCGGGAGCGCCCGTTCGTCCGCGTCGCCCATCGGGTCGGTGCCTTCTTCGGCGATGCGCGGCGGGAGATCGACGTCACCAGCGCGCACGTGTTCGGCTACTGAGAGCGCGGGCGGGCACGATTGACTCGCTGAGAATCCCTATCGCCCCTTGCGCGTACGACCGCAGCGCGCGATAGTCCTTGTCATGACTGTGACCGGCATCACAGCAGCGACAGACGGGGTCCTCGCCCGAATGCGCATGCTCGTGCCGGACCTGCCCGAGTCGACGCGTCTCACCGCGGAGTGCATCCTCGACGACCCGCACTCCGCGGTAGCGGGGACGATCAGCGATCTCGCCGCCAGCGCCGGCACCTCGACGGGGGCGGTGTCTCGCCTGTGCCGCACGCTCGGTCTCGACGGCTATCCCAGCCTGCGGGTCAGCGTCATCAGGGAGGCGGCCGCGACGGCCTACGGCAGCTGGAACGCCGACATCAGTCGTGAGATCGCCCCCGGCGACTCGCTCGCCGACGTGGCCCGCACCCTCGAGGCGGTCGGCGCCCGCGCCGTGCACTCGACCCTCGCGGGACTCGACCTCGACGCCGTCGCGGCAGCAGCCGGAGCGATCAGCGGCGCGAA
Organism: Mumia sp.; assembly: GCF_028803055.1. Classification (NCBI taxonomy): domain Bacteria; kingdom Bacillati; phylum Actinomycetota; class Actinomycetes; order Propionibacteriales; family Nocardioidaceae; genus Mumia; species Mumia sp. The sequence continues at coordinate 940 of NZ_JARBCJ010000331.1, read as the reverse complement.
GCGCGTCCACGTGTACGCGGTCAGCGGCAGCGGGGTGATGGCCCGTGAGCTCGAGCTCCGGTTGAGCCGTATAGGCATCGCGTGCTGGACGTACGCCGATGTCCACGACGGCCTCGTCGCAGCCGCGCAGCTCGGCGACGGGGACGTCGCGATCGCGATCTCGTACTCGGGAGAGACCGACGAGACGCTCGACATGCTCGCCACCGCACGAGACCACGGCGCACTCACGGTCGCGATCACCGCGGGGCCACGGTCGCGGCTGGCCGCGCTCGCCGACAACGTCCTGGTCACCGTCGCCGAGGCGACGACCTTCCAAGACGGTCCGCTCGCGTCCCGTCACTCCGAGCTCGCTGTCGTCGAGATGCTCTATCTCGCCGTGGGGCAGTACGACTACGACCGCACCGTCCAGCTCCTGTCCGTGACCGAGCGTGCCGTCCGGCCACGCCGACCCGAACGACGCCGCACCCAGACCCGTACCGACATGACCGGCCAACATTGACCCAGGGGGACCCATGACCGCAGAATCCGACCCGCCCGCCGACGGACTCAGTCGCAAGTCCTTCCTCGCACTCGGCGGAGCCCTGGTGGCCGCCGGGGTCGCGTCGCCGTTCGGCGGCGGAGCGGCGAGCGCGACGACCGGAGCCACCACGGCCACCGCGGCCGCCGCTGGTGCCGCCACCGCGGCAGCCGCACTCGCACGCGCTGCGTCGGCCACGACCGGCGGCCCGATCATGAACGACGGGCGGTTCCCGATCGGCCTGTTCTGGCCGCCGCCGCCGACCGAGACGACGGTCGAGCGCTACCGCGAGATCGCCGAGGCGGGCTTCACCTATGTCCACGGTGGCAACTACTCGAACTCCGACGTCCAGATCACGACGCACATGCTGCGGGTCGCCGACGAGGCCGGCGTCTACGTCCTCGTCGAGGACCCCGAGATCAA
>NZ_JARBCJ010000330.1:0-1819 GCF_028803055.1 Mumia sp. | reverse complement strand
GCATGATGACGTCCGCTGCCTCCGGCTCGACCATCGTGACGGGACGCTTGGCGGCCTCGTCCGCGGCACGCTCGACAAGCTCACCGATCGCCACCGCCTCCGACGTGGCGCTGGACTCGTCCTCTGCGCGGGAGATCTCCAGCAGGTCCACCACCATCCGCCGGAACCGCTCGAGGTCCTCCGCGAGCAGGTCGAGCGGCTCGCGCACCTCCTCAGGCAGCCTCGCGCGCCGGTTCTGGAGCACCTGCACGGAGTTCAGCATCGTGGTCAACGGGGTGCGCAGCTCGTGGCTGACGTCGCCTGCGAAGCGTGCGTCCGCACGAACCCGCCGCTGCAGCGACTCGACGGTCGCGTTGAACGACCGGGCGAGCGGCGCGAGGTCGGGGTCGCCGCCTGTGTCCATCCGTGCGGTCAGCCTGCCGGAGGCGACGGCGGAGGCGACGTCGTTCAGCTCGGTCAGCGGGCGGAGCGCCCGGCGGCTCGCCGACCGGCCGAGGACCAGACCGCAGACGACCGTGAGCAGCGCGGCACCGGCCAGGCTCGCGGACAGCACCCGGAAGGTTCGGTTCAGCTCTGTCAGGTCGTAGACCGCGAAGTAGGCGTTGCCGCTCGGTTGCAACGGCATCCCCACGGCGAGCAGCGGCCGCCCGTCGATCTCGATCCGCTGGGTGCTCGCCGTCCCGGCCTCGACCCGTTCCACCAGCGCGGCCGGCAGGTCGGACGGGGTCGGGTCGAGCGAGGTCGCGTACCAGGCGTCGTCGTAGCGCAGAACCGCCGCCGAGGCGCCCGACCCCACGGTGTCGAGAGCGCCAGACACGTCGACGGGCCGGGCGTCGATCTCGCGCTGGAGCAGTCCCGCGTCGACCGCCGTCTCCGCAGCCGCGCTGGACTCGCGCTGTGCCACCAGGAAGTGCGTGACCAGCGACCAGCTGAGCACGGCGAGCAGCAGTGACAGCGCCAGCGCCAGCAGGCCGAAGAGCAGCGTCACACGTCCGCGGACCCCGAGCCGCATCCTCCACCTCCTGGGGTCGGACGGGCGTCGGGTCGTGGCCACGGTGGATCCTCAGCCGGCCAACCGGTAGCCCAGCCCGCGCACGGTCAGCAGGTGGCAGGGGGACGCAGGGTCGTGCTCGACCTTCATCCGGAGCCGCCGCACGTGCACGTCGACGATGCGGCTGTCGCCGAAGTAGCCGTACCCCCAGACCTTGTCCAGGAGGTGCTCGCGGCTGCACACCCTGCCCTCGGCGAGGACGAGCTCGGCGAGCAGCTTGAACTCGGTTCGTGTCAGGGGCAGCTCGACGCCGTCACGCACCACGACCGCATCACCGAGATCGATGCGCAGGTCGCCCAGTGTGAGGTCGTCGCGTGGCGCGGCCGAGGGCCCCGCGGTGGCCCGACGCAGCAGCGCGCGGATCCTCGCCGACAGCTCTTTGGCCACCAGCGGCTTTGTCACGTAGTCGTCGGCGCCCGCCTCCAGCCCTGCCACGACGTCGTGGGAGTCGGTACGGGCGGTCACCATGATCACCGGGACGGCACTCTCCCGCCGGAGTTCGCGGCAGACCGAGAACCCATCGGTGTCGGGGAGCATCAGATCGAGCAGCACGACGTCCGGTCCGCGCTCTCGCAGCATGTCCAGCGCACTGGCGCCCGTCGACGCCTCCACGACGGCATATCCCTCGTCCTCGAGCGCCAGGCGCAGCGAGCGACGTACCCGCGGGTCGTCCTCCACCAGCAGCACGCTGCGCGTCAGGCGTTCACTATGGCCCGGCAGCTGCTCGGACGGGAGTCAGCGAGGACGACACGCCGACGTTCGTCCTCG
>NZ_JARBCJ010000032.1:0-21376 GCF_028803055.1 Mumia sp. | reverse complement strand
ACGCTCGTCGACAAGGCACTGACGCCCGCGGCTGCCGCCGCGGGTTGGCAGGTCGACACGGTCGACGTCGAACCACTCACCGACGGCGACGGGTCCGGCACGCTGGTGCTCTTCGCCGCCATGGGCATGATGCTCGCGGGGTACGTTCCGCTGAGCACGCTCCTGTCCGGTCTGCCGAACCTGCTGCGCCTGCGGCGGTTCCTCCCCCTCGCGGTCGGCTGGGGCGCGTTCACCAGCTCCCTGATCTGGTTGATCCTCGGCCCGATCGTCGGCGCCCTCGATGGCCACTACCCACTGTTCCTCGGGATCGGGACGCTGGCGGTCACCGCCGTCGGCATCACGCAGCTGCTGTTCACCAAAGTGCTGGGCCCGTTCGCCGTCCTGCTGGGCATGCTGCTCTGGGTCGTCTTCGGTGTCCCGGCGTCCAACCTCGCCATGTCGGTCCACTCGATGCCAGGGATGTTCCAGTGGCTGCACGGCGTGCTGCCACTACCGGCCGCGGGTGAGGCGCTGCGATCGGTCCTCTACTTCGACGGCGACGGTGTCGGCGAGCACGTCACCACCCTCGGCGTGTGGCTGGTCGTCGCGCTCGTGCTCGCAGCGCTCAAGGAACGTCGGTCCGGTGATCTCATCATCGCCGGCCCGCTCTACACGGCCCCGGACGCGCCGCTCCCGGCCCTGCCGGGCGGACCCGTTGCGCGCTACCGAACCCGGCTCGTCGCAGCCATGATGTTCCCCCTGACGATCGTCGTGACGGTCGTGACGCTCATGAGCTTCTCGATGCACGAGCCGGACGTGAGCGACATGCCGGTAGCGGTGGTGGCACCGGCCGCCCAGGCCGAGCCGCTCGTCGCCGCACTCGAACCCGACCTCGGCGAGTACCTCGACCTCAGCGTCGTCGAGTCCCGGGAGGAGGCCGACGACCTCATCCGCAGCCAGGAGATCGTGGCCGCGTACGTGCTGCCCGAGGCAGCCGGCACGAGCCCCACGCTCGTTACCGCCGGTGGCGCCGGCGCCAGCCCGCAGACCGCCGTCACCCAGATGTTCACGCCGATCGCCGCGGCGAGCGGCAGCGAGCTCGCCCTCGAGGACGCCGCACCGCTCACGGACGACGACGTCAACGGCAGCAACAGCCTGTACGCCGGCATGGCATGGATCATGGCTGGCTTCCTCTTCTTCGCCGTCATGCGCGGAGGCGCGCCCGACCTGACCCGGACCCGGCAGCTCCTCCCGCTCGTCGCGGGCTGGTCGGTCGGCATCTCGGTCTGGCTGTGGTTCCTCTTCGACGTGCTCATCGGCGCGGTCGACGGGCACGCCTTCGAGATGATCGGCTACGGCTCGTTGACCGTGTTCGCGGTCGCGTGGGCCAGCGCCGTGCTCACCCGGACGCTCGGTCTGTTCGGTCTGATCCCGGTGATGATCGTGGTGATGCTCGCCGGTGTGCCCGCCTCGGGGGGTGGCTTGTCGCTCTACATGGTTCCTGAGCTCTTCCGGCCTCTCGCGGAGATCCTGCCGCTCCCGGCCGCGGTCGACGTCGTCCGGTCGATGACCTATCTCGACGCGACCGGGATCGGACGCGACCTGCTCGTCCTGGGCATCTGGGGCGCGGTCGGGCTGCTGCTCAACGTGCTCGTCGTCGACCGGTGGCTGAACCGGAAGCACGTCCGGCCACCCGCCCCGTTGGGCCCGAAGTATCGGCCCGAGCGAAAGAGCAGGTCGGAGTCGACCGGCGATGGGGACGGCGACCTGGCTCCTGCCGCCCTCTCACCGGTGGGGACACCATGAGGGCGTGACGGCGGCCCCGCTCAGTCGAGCATCTAGCCGTCGACGCCGACCAGATCCTCTCCGTCCTTCCCGCCGGCGGGAGGGACAGCGGGGGGAGCGACCGCGTCCGTGTGCGGTGCGGTCCCCTCGCTGCGGGCGAGCCTCTCGGCCGCTGCGGCCATCGCGGCACGGTCCGGCGGCAGGACGCCGCGGACAGTCGTCAGGCTCTCCTCCCAGTCGGGGTTGCGCGCGTACCAGGAGTGTCCGTAGATCTCGGCCACCGGCCCGTCCTGGAGGCGCTGGTCGTACGCGATCGGGTCGGCGAGCCGCCAGTCCGCGCCGCACCGACGGGTGCGGTACGGGCTGGTGTACTCGTCGTCCTGCTCGCCGCCGAACGCGTCCGGGAAGTGGTGGGACCGTGCCCGTGAGTCGGCGGTGTCGACCTGGTGCCCCCACGAGAGCACCGGTCCCGCCAGCTCGTCGGTGGTCCGGTAGAGGTTGACCCACGCGCCGTTGAGCTCGCGGTAGAGCTGGTTGATCGCGGCGAAGTTGACGTAGGCAGGGAACGCCTTCGGGAAGATCACCCGGAGCTGCGAGCCGAAGGTGACCAGGCCGACGCGGTCGCGTTCGTGCTCGTCGAGCAGCATCATCGTGGCGAAGCTGATGAGGCTGCCCTGGCTGTGCCCGCAGACCACGACGCGTCGGGTGCCGTCGTCAGGGAGCCGCGCGAGGTGCCACCGGATCCGCTCGCGCAGGTCCTCGACGCACCGCTTGGAGTAGGCACGCGGAGAGAAGGGGTGCACAGCGTGGGGCCAGAAGGCCAGCACGTCCCAGACGACGTTGAGGCCGCGCCGCTTGCCTTCCTGAGCGACGGCCTTGCGGCTCTGGAGCAGCAGCCACCCGGCGGCTGTGATGAGCAGCCACGCCCCGAACAGCGCGACGACGTTCGACTTGGCGACCCCGTCCGCGCCGACGACGTACTTGGGCTGGCTGAGGACGTCGAGCCACCCCGGAGCGTTGCCGCACGTGCTGGGGTCACGTGAGTTGATGCAAGGGACGAGCTCGACGGCGAGCACCACGGCGAGGACCATGCCGGCGCCGGCGAACGCGAGGCAGATCGCGCCGATCGCGTTCTTGACGCGCGCCTTCTGCACCGCGAAGCGCACGCGGCTGACCCAGCGAGCAGGGACCAGGAGCGACCCGCCGTCGGTGTACATGGCCGTGACCCGTTCTCCGGTGCGCCGGCGTCGACGCATGCGCCACACCACGACGGCGACCGCGATCATCACGAGGATGACCACGTTGAGCCCCCACGCGTACGCGACGCGGTCGAGCATCGGCGTCGTGCCGACCGTCACCGAGGCGGCGTCGGACGACCCCTCGACCGGGGTCGAGAGATTGAGCACGGACGAGATCCCGGTGGCGACGGCAGCGGAGAACCCGACGCCGATGAAGGTCCCGACGGCGGTGAACAACGCGGCGCCCATCCCCCACGCGTACGGGGTGAAGTAGCGGGCCGGGCTGCCGTCGTCCGCCCGCTGTGAACGCTGGGCGAGGACGAGCGCGAGGTTGACGACGAAGAGCGCGAGCAGCGCTGCGACACCGATCACGAGCAGCCAGTTGGCGATGATGTCGAAGGACTCGGGACGGTCCCGGACCATCGTCCACTCGGTCCGGCTGACACCGCGCAGGCCGACGAGGGCGGAGACCAGCAGGGCGACGCTGCCGGCGAGCGCGAGCAGGCCGAGCACGGCGGTCGTCTGCTTCCACACCTGCCGCCAGGTCGTGTGTCCGGACGGCAGGTGGTCACGGGTGCCCTTCTCCGGGTCGCCCAGCAGTGTGACCACGGCGACCACGGCGATCCAGCCGCACAGTGCGAGCTGGATCGAGACCATGTCGTGCTCCCACGCGAACGGGTGCCCCGCCCACACCCCCATCGCCGCCACGACGAGCAGGGCGGCGGCGAGGTGGAGGTCTCGCAGCGTGGGGGTGCGGGTGTCGCCGGAGTAGAACGACTCCTGGGCCAACGGCGTGACCGAGCGCTCCTTCGGCGGCTCGAACGTCTCGATCTCCGGCGGCGCGGCGCCGGTCCGCCGAGCCGCCAGGCGGTCCCAGAGCCTGCGGGGACGGCCCGTGCGGTAGCCCTTGCCGAGGTACGCGATCACGAAGACCACGAGTGCGGTGAGGATGACCGCGGTCCCGAGGACGACGCTCGGGTCGAGCGACCGGAGGAAGCGCACGTTCGGGGCCCAGCGCCAGGCGATGAGGTCGATGATCACCAGACCGGCGGCGAAGGCGAACATCGACGTGAGGAGCACGGCGACCAGCCGGAGCAGGGCGTCGCACACCGCATGGAGCGCTCGCGGGAGGCGACCGCCGGTGATCGGCGGAAGCATGTAGTGGGCCGCGTTGACCATGCCGAACGGCAGCAGGACGAGCCACAGCGCCTTGACCCTGCTCCCGGAGGTGAGTCGCCCCCAGTGATACGCCTCCAGCGTCTGCCCGGCGGTGCCCGGCAGCTCGCCGCCCGCGGCGTCGACCGAACGGAAGTAGCGGGACTCGTCGTCGCCGCCGACCTGACGGACGTACGGCCGGTCCAGCATCGAACCGGCGGGCGTCCCGCTGACCCCGTGCACGCGGAGCTCGACCCACTCGTCGGACATGGCAACCACCTCTTTCTCGGCTCGACAGTAGACCTCGCGAGGTCCTCTGGTGCCGTGCTTGCCGCACCCCGGCGTGCCAGAGTGGGGCATGGCGTCGAGCACTCTGGACGTAGACGGTCGGACCCTCAAGGTCAGCAACCTCGACAAGGTGCTCTATCCCGAGGAGGGGACGACGAAGTTCGACGTGATCCAGTACGTGCTGTCGGTCGCCGACCCGCTCCTCGGCCAGCTCGCCGATCGCCCCTGTACGCGCAAACGGTGGCCCGACGGCGTGGCGAAGGAGCCGTTTTTCGAGAAGAACGTCCCGCGAGGCACCCCGGACTGGGTGCGCACCGTCGAGGTCGCGACACCCGGGAGCTCGAGGGGTCGCGACTCGCTGATCTTCCCCGTGGTCGAGCATCCCTCCGACCTCGTGTGGCTGGCGAACCTCGCCGCGCTCGAGCTGCACACCCCGCAGTGGACGGTCGGTCCACGGGGCGGGGTCCGTGACGCCGACAGGCTCGTGATCGACCTCGATCCCGGCGAGCCCGCCGGGCTGGCGGAGGCGGTGGAGGTCGGCCACCTGGTTCGTGAGCGGCTCGAGGCCGACGGCTGGCGCACCGTCCCCGTCACGAGCGGCAGCAAGGGCGTGCACCTGTACGCGTCCCACGGACGCGACTCCTCACCCGACGCCCTGCGCGAGTACGCCCGCGGCATCGCCGACGAGCTGTCGGGCGAGCACCCGGATCGCGTCCTCTCGGTGATGAGGCGCGCGGACCGCCACGGCAAGGTCTTCCTCGACTGGAGCCAGAACGTCCGCGCGAAGACCACCATCACGCCGTACTCGCTCCGCGGCAGGTCGCGGCCCTGGGTGGCAGCGCCACGGACCTGGGACGAGCTCGACGACCCGTCGGCGGTGCGGCAGGTGCTCTTCACCGAGATGGCCGAGCGCCTCGAGCGCTTCGGCGACCCGATGACGGACCTGACCGACGTCTGATCGTGTCGTCTCAGCGCGTGGTGGGCGCGGCCTGCACCCGTCCGACGAGCAGATCGGCCGCGGCCGGAAGGTCGGACGCCACCTCCACCTCCACACCGTCGCGCGCGATCTCGGCGACGTCGGCGGCGATGGTGCTCCAACCCCCGCCGCCGAGCAGGATCGTCGTGGGCGTCCCCGCCTTCATGGCGGCGAGGACGGTGTCACGCGCCCCGTCCTCCGAGGTGGACCACAGATAGACCGCGGTGGGCGTGATCTGGCGCAGCAGGCCGACGAGGGCCTCGCACGGCACCCCGAATCCCAGCGAGACGGCGGCGATCCCCTTGCCCGCCAGCGCCGCCTCGAGCGCGAGCACGGCCAGCGATTCCGCTCGGCCGTCGAGTGCGGCGAGGACCACCGGGTGGGTTCCGACGAACCTCGGCGCGAACGCACGCGCGGCCGATCTGAGCTCCGCCTCGACCCGCTCACGGAGGACGGAGGCGACCTCGATGCCGAGCTCACCCTTCTCGACCCGCTCGGTGACGTGGTCGAGTGCTGGAGAGAGCACGTTCGTCCACGCTCCGAGGGCGCCCCACTCGTGCAACGTGGTGGCGAGCACCGAGGTGACGCCGACGACGTCCATCGCGGCAGCGGCGACGACGATCCGCTCGACCGACTCGACGGGAGTGGCGATCATGTCGTCGGGTGACGTCGAGAGGACGTCGTCCGAGGCGAGGGCGGCGGCCAGCCCGCCGGCGTCGAGCGACAGGGCAACCTTGGCCGCCGACTCCGCGGAGACGCCGCTGCTGACCATGCGGTTCATCAGCTGGACCCGGCGGATGTCGATCTCGCTGTATCGCCGGTGCCCGCCCTCGGTGCGGCGGCTGGGCCCGATCCCGTAGCGGCGCTCCCACGTGCGCAGCGTCGGGGTCGCGATCCCGATGTGCTCCGCGACCGCTCCCACGCCCCACAGGAACTCTGAACCATCACTCATGCGCGTCTCCACCCCCGGTCGAACCGGGTGTCGTGCTTCGAGGACCCTCTCCGTAACCGGTCGGCGCCCCCTGCACTCATACCGATCCCAGAGTATCCCGCGTGAGGGAGTCACCCGCAGAAAACCGCGGCCGGCAGGACCTTGTGCGATGAATCAGATTTGGATAAGTTCTGAATCGGTTGCATGCCGCGTTGATTCATAGGGGGTACCAACATGGCAAGCATTGCCCGCCTACCCATGCCTCTGATGGAGGCTTACGAGTGGCAGTACGAAGGGGCATGCCGAGAGGCTGACCCTGAGACGTTCTTCTCTCCCGAGTCCGAGCGCGGCCCACGTCGGCACGCTCGTGAGCACCTCGCCAAGACCTACTGTGCACGTTGCCCAGTACGCGGTGAGTGTTTGCAGCACGCGTTGAAGGTGAAGGAGCCGTACGGCGTCTGGGGTGGCCTGACGACTGGTGAGCGAGCAGCGCTGCTCACCGGAGAGAGGACCGCTGGATAAGAAGCAGCACCGATGGGTTGGCCGGACCCCCGCTCCGGTTGCCCACGACGAGTACTGAGACGTTACGCATCGACATCACCGCTGCGAGACGGGCCGGATGTCGATACGCAAAGTCTCAGCCGAGGTCGTTCCTCAGCCCCAGAACACGTGCTCCACGACGTGACGTGCCCGTCGCGTCGCGCGCAGGTAGTCGTCGACCATGTGCTCGCCGCCGTCGATGCCGTAGCCGAGCAGCCAGGCCACGCCGGCGCGGTCGTTGGCGTTCTCGGGCAGCGATGCGACCGGCCGGTTGCGCAGCAGCACGTAGGCGTTGCGGATGCGGCTCACCAACCGCCACGCCTCCTCCAGCACCGCTGCCTCCTCCGACGCGAGCAGACCGGCCTCGGCGGCCGCGTGCAGCGCCGGCAGCGTCTCGGTCGTCCGCAGGCCCTCGACCGTGGAGGCGTGCTGCATCTGCAGGAGCTGGACCGTCCACTCGACGTCGGCGATGCCTCCGCGGCCGAGCTTGAGGTGCGTGGCGGGGTCGGCGCCGCGCGGCAGCCGCTCGGAGTCGACACGCGCCTTGATCCGACGAATCTCGCGGACGTCGTCATCCGAGACCCCTGCCTCCGGCCAGCGCAGCGGGTCGACCATCTCGCGGAAGGCCGCGCAGAGGTCCGGATCGCCCACGACCGGCGCAGCGCGGAGCAGCGCCTGCGCCTCCCAGACCATGGACCAGCGAGCGTAGTAGGCGCGGTACGACGCGAGCGTGCGCACCAGCGGACCGGACCGACCCTCGGGACGGAGGTCGGCATCGACCTCGAGCGCCGGATCGGGGCCTGCCGTGCCGACCATGCGGCGCAGCTCGGTGGCGACGGCGCTCGCCGCCTGGGTGGCGGCCGACTCGTCCGTGTCCGGCAACGGGTCGTGGACGAACATCACGTCGGCGTCGGAGCCGTACGCCGACTCGCGACCGCCGAGGCGCCCCATGAGGACGACGGCGATGCGGGTGCCCACCGGTGCTCCACGCTGCTCCTCGACCGTGCGGGTCGCGATCTGCAGGGCGGCGTCGAGCGTGGCTGCGGTCAGATCGCTCAGCGCGTGTCCGACCTCGACGATGTCGAGCCGACCGAGCACGTCCGACATGGCGATGCGCGACAGCTCACGACGGCGTACGCGGCGGACGGTGCGCAGCGCCTCGTCCGCACTCGCGTGACGCCGGACCGCCGAGCGGGTCTCGGTTGCTATCCGGTCGTACGTGCGCGGCTCGAGCTGGCTGTCGTCGCCGAGCACCGCGACGGCCTCCGGCGCGCGCTGGATGAGGTCCGTGACGTAGGCGCTGCCGGCGAGCATCTTGGCGAGCTGCTCCGCACCGGCGCCCTCGTCCCGCAGCTTGCGGAGATACCAGTGGGTGGCGCCGAGGCTCTCCGAGACCTTCCGGAACGCGAGCAGGCCACCGTCGGGGTTGGGTGAGTCGGCGAACCACGCGAGCATCGCCGGCATCAGGTGCCGCTGGATGGCGGCCGAACGGCGCACACCCGCCGTGAGTGCCTTGATGTGGATGAGGGCCGCGCGCGGGTCGGCGTATCCCAGCGCCTCGAGCCGTGCCTGCGCCGCCTCCGGCGTGAGCCGCAGCGCATCGGAGGGCATGGAGGCGACGGCGTCGAGGAGCGGGCGGTAGAACAGCTTGTGGTGCAGCCGCAGGACCTCGCGACGCTGCGCCTGCCACTCCTTCACCAGGTTCTTGGCGGGGTCGCTGCGGAACGCGAGCGTGCGCCCGATCATCCGCAGCGTGTCGTCCTCGGTCGGGACCAGGTGCGTACGGCGCAGCCCGTCGAGCTGGATGCGGTGCTCGAACATCCGCAGGAACGTGTAGGCCTCCGTCATCGCCGCGCCGTCGGTACGGCCGACGTACCCGCCGTCGACGAGCGCTCGCAGCGCGTCGGTCGTGGAGCGGACGCGCAGCCGCTCGTCGGTACGACCGTGGACGAGCTGGAGCAGCTGCACCGCGAACTCGACGTCGCGGAGGCCGCCCGGCCCGAGCTTGAGCTCGCGGTCGAGCTGCGGCGCCGGGATGTTGTCGATCACGCGCCGCCGCATGCTGCGGGTGTCGGCCATGAAGTTGGGCCGGGTCGCCGCCTGCCACACCATCGGGGCGAGCGCGTCGACGTAGTCCTGGCCCAGCTCGGCGTCGCCCGCGACCGGCCGCGCCTTGAGCAGCGCCTGGAACTCCCAGGTGCTCGCCCAGCGCTCGTAGTAGGCCACGTGGCTGGACAGCGTGCGGACGAGCGGCCCGTCCTTGCCCTCGGGACGGAGGTTGGCGTCGACCTCCCAGATCGTCCCCTCGCGGGTGTGCTCGCCGCAGATCCGGATCAGTGCCGCCGCGAGCCGCGTCGCGACCTTCGTCGCCTTCTGCTCGTCGGCGCCGTCGGCCGGCGCGTGGACGAAGATGACGTCGACGTCGCTGACGTAGTTGAGCTCCCGGCCACCGCACTTGCCCATCGCGACGACGGACAGGCGCGCCGCGTCGGAGTCGTCGACCTCGTGCCGGGCGAGGCGGAGCGCCGTCGAGAGCGTCGCACCGGCGAGATCGGCGAGCTCGGCCGACGTCGTCTCGTACGGGCTGCGTCGGGTGAGGTCACGGGCGGCGATCTGGAGGAGCTGGCGCTTGTACGCCACCCGCAGCGCGTCCGGGTCGTCGACGTCGGCGAGGACCTGCTCGAAGGCGTGCTGGTCCCGGGGCGCGAGCGGCATCGTGGTCGCCCGCAGGTCGAGGACCGCCTCCGGATGGATGACGAGGAACTCCCCCAGTGCGCGACTCGCGCCGAGCACGGCGACCAGACGGGTCAGGAGCTCGGGGTCGGCCTCGAGGTGCGACACGAGGTCGGGGTCGTCAACCCCCGGCAGCTCGCGGTACGCCGCCGCGACCTCGCAGAGGTGGCGCAGCGCCAGATCGGGGTCCGCCCCGTGGGCGACCCGCTCGACGACGGCTTCGGAGCCCACCCCGCACTGGTGGAGCAGCCGGGAGGCGCCGTCGGCGTCAGCGAATCCGAGCCGAGCCAACCACCCCGACGTCGTCCGCAGCCGCTGCGGCCTCTGGTCGTCGGCCACCTCAGACCCGGGTGATCAGCCGGTCGAGCTCGAACTGCGTGACCTGCGTGCGGTAGTCGTGCCACTCCGCACGCTTGTTGCGCAGGAAGAAGTCGTAGACGTGCTCGCCCAACGTCTCCGCGACCAGCTCGCTGCTCTCGGCCTCGCGGATCGCCTCGTCGAGGTTGCGGGGCAGCGGCGCGATGCCGAGCGCACGTCGCTCGGTCTCGGTCAACGCCCAGACGTCGTCCTCGGCCTCCGGCGGCAGCTCGTAGTCCTCCTCGATGCCCTTGAGGCCAGCGGCGAGCACCATCGCGAACGCGAGGTAGGGGTTGCAGCCGGAGTCGATCGCGCGGTGCTCGATGCGTGCCGACTGCCCCTTCTGCGGCTTGTACATCGGCACGCGGATGAGGGCCGAGCGGTTGTTGTGACCCCAGCACACGTACGACGGCGCCTCGCCGCCGAAGATGAGCCGCTTGTAGGAGTTGACCCACTGGTTGGTCACCGCGGTGATCTCGGAGGTGTGCCGGAGGATGCCGGCGATGAACGACCGCCCGGTGCGCGACAGCTGGTATTCGGCTCCGGCCTCGTAGAAGGCGTTCTCGTCACCCTCGAACAGGCTCATGTGGGTGTGCATGCCCGACCCGGGGTGCTCGGTGAACGGCTTGGGCATGAAGCTCGCCCACAGGCCCTGCGAGAGCGCGACCTCACGGACCACCGTGCGGAAGGTCATGATGTTGTCGGCCGTGGTGAGCGCGTCGGCGTAGCGCAGGTCGATCTCCTGCTGACCCGGCCCGCCCTCGTGGTGGCTGTACTCGACGGAGATGCCCATCGCCTCGAGCATCGTGATGACCTCGCGGCGGAAGTCCTGTCCGCCACCCTGAGCGGTGTGGTCGAAGTAGCCGGAGTCGTCCACGGGCGTCGGGATGCCGCCGGGCTCGGGCTTGCCCTTGAACAGGAAGAACTCGACCTCGGGGTGGGTGTAGAAGGTGAACCCCATCTCGGCGGCCTTCGCGAGCGTCCGCTTGAGGACGAACCGCGGGTCGGCGTACGAAGGGCTCCCGTCGGGCAGCTGGATGTCGCAGAACATGCGCGCGGTGGCGGGGGTCTCGCCTCGCCACGGGAGGATCTGGAAGGTCGACGGGTCGGGCTTGGCGAGCATGTCGGCCTCGTGGACACGCGCGAAGCCCTCGATGGCCGATCCGTCGAAACCGATGCCTTCGTCGAAGGCGCCCTCGAGCTCCGCGGGCGCGACCGCGACCGACTTGAGATGCCCGAGGACGTCGGTGAACCACAGCCGTACGAAGCGGACGTCGCGCTCCTCGAGCGCGCGCAGCACGAAGTCTTCCTGCTTACCCATGGGGTAAGCATGCCTGGGATTCATGACGAACGGGTGAACCGGGGTGGGAGGCCGCCACCGCTAGGCTCGACCCGTGCCTCAGCTCCGCGTCGCTCTCGCCCAGGTCAACGCTCGGGTGGGAGACCTCGACTTCAACGCCGCCCTCGTCCTCGAGCAGTGTCGTGCCGCCCACGAGGCCGGCGCGCACGTGGTCGTGCTCCCCGAGATGGTGCTCACCGGCTACCCGCTCGAGGACCTCGCGATGAGGGCTTCGGTGGTCGCGGCGTCCCGTGCGGCAGCCGAGGACCTCGCCGCCCGTCTGGCCGACGAGGGTCTCGGCGACCTCGTCGCGTTCGTGGGCTTCCTCGATCAGGCCGACGGCGCCCCCGAGGGCCTCGGCATCCCCAAGAACGCGCCGCAGAACACCGTCGCGGTCATGCACGGCGGCCGGATCGTCGCCCGCCAGGCCAAGATCCACCTCTGGAACTACGGCGTCGGCGACGAGCTCCGCACCTTCGTCCCCGGCGACAGGCTGCAGGTCGTCGAGGTGCGCGGGGTCGACGTGGCCACCCTGATCTGCGAGGACCTCTGGCGCGACGGCATCGCCTCGGCGGTGCGCGCCGCGGGCGCCGGGCTGCTGGTCGTCCCGAACGGCTCGCCGTACGAGGCCGACAAGGACGACGTCCGGCTCGAGCTCTGCCGCCGTCGTGCGGTCGAGGGGGACGTGGCGCTGGCATACGTGAACCTCGTCGGCGGGCAGGACGAGCTCGTCTTCGACGGCGACTCGCTGGTCGTCGACGCGGCCGGCGCACTGCTCGGAAGGACCGCGCAGTTCGTCGAGGAGCTTCTCGTCGTCGACCTCGACCTCCCGGCGGCACGGCGCCTGATGCCGCCCGCGGACACCCGCTTCGCCGGCCTGCGCATCGAGCGCACGGTGATCTCCACCGACCCTGTCGAGCCGTACGAGCCGGTGACCTCCCCGATCCTTCCCCGTCTGGGCAACCTCGAGGAGATCTACCGCGCGCTCGTCACGGGCCTGCGCGACTACGTCGACAAGAACGGCTTCCGCTCGGTGCTGCTCGGGCTGTCGGGCGGGATCGACTCGACCCTGTGCGGGGCTATCGCGGTCGATGCGCTCGGTCCCGAGCGGGTGTTCGGCGTGTCGAACCCCAGCGAGTACTCGACCGAGCACTCGCGCTCCGACGCCGCGGAGCTGGCACGCAGGACGGGCCTGAACCTCCGCACCGTCCCCATCGCGCCGATGGTGACGTCGTTCCAGGACGCCCTCGGACTCACCGGCCTCGCCGAGGAGAACCTTCAGGCGCGGGTGCGGGCGGTGGTGTGGATGGGTCTTTCCAACCAGGAAGGCCACCTCGTGCTGGCCTGCGGCAACAAGTCAGAGGTCGCCACGGGCTACTCGACGATCTACGGGGACGCGGTCGGCGGCTACGCGCCGATCAAGGACGTGCGCAAGACGCTCGTGTGGGAGCTCGCGCGGTGGCGCAACGCGCACGCCGAGGCTCGCGGCGAGGAGCCGCCGATCCCCGAGAGCACGATCAGCAAGCCGCCCTCGGCCGAGCTCCGTCCCGGGCAGCTCGACACCGACTCGCTGCCGCCGTACGAGGTCCTCGACGGGATCCTCGACGCCTACGTCGAGCGCGACCTGCCGGCGGCTGCCGTCGTCGCGGAGGGCTACGACCCGGAGCTGGTCGAGCGGGTCGTCACGCTGGTCGACCGCGCGGAGTACAAGCGCCGCCAGTACCCGCCGGGCCCGAAGGTCACCCGTCGCAACTTCGGCCGCGACCGTCGGGTCCCGATCACGCACCGCTGGCGCGAGCACCTCGCCGAGGGCTGACGGCGGTGCGCCGGTGCCCGGGCTCTCCACCCCGGGCACCGACGCACTCCGCGCTCAGCAGCTCGGTGGCAGCGCCGTACGGTCGAGCGTCACCTCCTGGCCACGCGTCACCCGTACCGTCCCGGCGTCCTTCCAGGCACCGTTGCCTCGGCGACAGCTCAGGCTCCACGACTCCCTCACGTTGGCCGTGAACGCCTGGCTCGGGCGGTCCGAGGGATTGACGTGCCACGTGAAGCGGCCGCCCTTCGGCACGGTCATGGTCGTCTCGACGCGGTCGTCGACCGGGAGAACCAGCGGAACCGTCTCACCGGGCAGCGTCACGGGCGACGTCGTCAGGGACACGTCCTTCCGCAGCGCCAGCTCGGTGCCCGGCTTGGCCGCCCCCGAGACCACCGCGTGATAAGCAGGGTCGCTCGCCTGCCCGAACGCCGTGAGGAACGCCTCGCGTGCGGTCGACCCCTCGTACTCCCCCGTCCCCAGGTACTGGTCGATGACCGACGGGTACGGCGGGTGGAAGCGGTCGTTGTCGCGGTGACCCGGTGTGTTCTCGAACGTGAACGCGAACGTGCCGCTGGTGTAGAAGGACGTCTGCTCGGCCGTGCCGCTGGCGTCGTAGTAGATCTCAGGCCACGGGCCGGCGGGCCACCCCATGATCTGACCGAGGATCTCCGCGATCTTCTGGTAGACCGCCTCCTCGGCGGGAGTCGGCTCGTTCGGTGCACTCGGTACCCGCAGCACCCGCTCGTCGGGAGTGTGGTTGCTGATCGCCAGCGTGACGTGGTGGGAGTTCACCAGGTCGATCATGTTGGCGATCTCCGGCTCGGAGGCCGGTGCGGCACCGCGGTAGTTGCTGTCGGTCGCGCGTGCCCCGGACCCCGGACCGCCCCAGAACGCCGTGTAGTTGCGGTTCAGGTCGACGCCCAGGTTGGCCGCCCCGGCTGCCGCGCACTCGGCCCGTGTCGGGACGGCACCGTCGCGTACGCGACAGTTCTTTCGCTTCTGCTCGTGGACCAGCCCGCGCGACATCTCGTACCCGTCGGGGTTGACCACGGGCACGGCGACGAGACGTCCTCGCTCGAGCAAGGACGTGATGCGTGCGTCGTCGCCGTCGTTCTGGACGAGGTCCCAGAGGAACTCCATCGTCAGCTCGGTCGTGGGCCACTCCCGCGAGTGCGTCAGACCCGTGAGGAGGAACACGGGCTTGCCGCTGTCAGCCGTCACGTCGTGCGTGACCTCCACGCCGTACACGGGCGTGCCGAGCAGCGAGGGGCGTGGCAGCCGGAACAGCGACACCGTCCGGGGGTAGCGCCTCGCCAGCTCCTTCAGCTCGGCGTTGACGTCCTTCAAGGTCCGGTAGGACACCCGCCCGGTCGGGAGGTCCGAGCGCTCGGCCGGGTCGGCGGCAGCTGCCGCCGCCGCCTGTGCTTCGGCGGCACGCGCCTTGCGGTTGACGGCGTCGACGTCCTCGACCACCACGTCCCAGCCGAAGCCGGCCTTGCGCAACGCGCGTGCGTCGGACTCGCCGTGCAGCATCACCTCCACGTCACCACCGCGGTGTCCGGCGCCTCCGTGGTGTCCGACCTCGTCCAGTCCGAGCGCCGTGAGCCGCTCGTGGTCGGCCCGCCCGTCGAGCGCGACCTCGACGATCGTCGTTCTCCCGGGCTCGTACTCGCTCGGCTCGTCGGCCACCGCGGACCCTTGCCCGAGCGCTCCCATGGTCAGGGCGAGCGCTGCGAGCGACGCCACCATCCCTCCCCGGCGACTGCCGGGCCTCTGACGTTCCCTCATCGCTCCACCTCTTCGCTCGATGAAATCGTGTGGGCCCAATCTGGCGGCATTCCATTTCTCGCGCACGGCAAACGGTTAATTGCGTGTTACGCAAAACACATCAGGGTCGTCGTCCGGGGGTGCAACGAGCCGCTGACCCCGTGGCAGGCTGAAGGCGTCCGCGGACTCCGTCCGGGAGCTGCGAGAACGAAGGAACGACGATGACCGAACCCACAGGAACGCCACCCTCCGCTGAAGAACCCGCGCCGTACGGCACCGCGTCCACGCCGCCGCCGGCAGCACGCAAACGCGTCCGCACCCACACGCTCCAGCAGATGAAGGAGCGCGGTGAGAAGTGGGCGATGCTCACCGCCTACGACCAGTACGCCGCGGAGATCTTCGACGAGGCCGGCGTGCTCGTCCTGCTCGTCGGCGACTCGGCCGCCAACAACGTCTACGGGTACGAGTCCTCGCTGCCCGTCTCCGTCGACGAGCTGGTCCCGCTCGTGCGGGGTGTCACGCGTTCGGTGACGTACGCACACGTCGTCGCCGACCTGCCCTTCGGCAGTTATCAAGGGTCGCCGGAGCAGGCGTACGACACCGCCGTCCGCTTCATGAAGGAGGGCCGTGCCCACAGCGTCAAGCTCGAGGGCGGGGCAGAGATGGCGCCGCAGATCCGGCGACTCACCCAAGGTGGCATCCCCGTGATGGCTCACATCGGCTTCACCCCGCAGTCGGAGCACTCGCTCGGCGGCTACCGCGTGCAAGGACGCGGTGACGCGGCCAAGAAGACGATCGACGACGCGCTCGCGGTCCAGGAGGCAGGCGCGTTCGCGGTGGTCATGGAGATGGTGCCGGGTGACGTCGCGACCGAGATCACCCAGCGTCTGACCATCCCGACGATCGGGATCGGAGCCGGCGTCGGCACCGACGCCCAGGTCCTGGTCTGGCAGGACATGATGGGGCTGCGCACTGGCAGGCTGCCACGGTTCGTGAAGACCTACGCCGACCTGCGGACGACGATGCTCGACGCCGCGCGCGCCTACGTCTCCGACGTGGAGGGCGCGGCGTTCCCCCCCGACGAGCACACCTTCTGAGGCCGGCCCCCCGCGCGCCGGGCGCGCCCGGCGCGGGGGGGCCGTCAGCCCAGTCGGATCCCCGCGAGCTGGGTCGCCTGCGCGACGAGCCGTCCGGTGCTGTCCCAGACGAACGTGGCCTCGTCGACCCGCTGGGCCGCGACGGTCTGGGCACGGTGCAGGATCGTGAGCGGACCCGGCGCGGGCAGCGCCCGCACGTAGACGGTCATCTCGAGCGTGGGCACCCAGCCCGTCGGCTCGATCTCGAACGTCGCGGGAGGGAATGCGTCGACGGCGTAGAGCAGCGAGACCGGGTCGAACGGCGCGTCGTCGAGGAACGACAGCCAGCCGCGCAGCTCCCCCGACCCGCTCGGACGACCGGCGGCGAAGCCCAGGGTCGCGGGGTCGAGGCGCAGGTCGACCTGCTCCATCACCGGCACCGGTACGCCGGTCGGGCTGGTGCCGGGCACCCGCACTCCCTCGTCACGGTCGCCGGCCGGCCGGGGTGGCGCACCACGGTCCCAGTGGGCAGGGGCGCCGTCGGCGAGTCGCCCCACCATGAGCACCGCCTCGACGCAGGCCTGGCCGTCCTGCCGCATCGTCGCTCGTACGTGGTCGGCGCTGCGACCCTTGCGCAGCACCACGGTCTCGATCTCGACCGGCCCGGCATCGGGCGAGTGGAGGAAGTGTGCCGACGACGTGATCACGTGTTCGTGCCCGACGCTCGCGACCGCTGCTCGCCCGAGCAGCGCGAGCAGGTAGCCGCCGTTGGGCTTGTCCGCGACCGCCCACTCGGGGTCGACCTCAGCCGCGAAGCCGTCGTCGGTCGGACGGACGGCGCTGACGTCGGTGAAGGACCGGAGCGCAGGCATGGGACTCCTCGGGTCGGCAGGATCCCATCATGACCCCGTCGACCGGCAGCCCGGTCACGAGGTCAGGTGGTGGACCGCCCGGGACCGGGAGCATCGTCGTTCCACTCGGGATCGTTGTCCCACCGCTCGTTGCGCTCCTGCGCCAGCTCGAGCGCGTGCTCGGCCTCCTCGCGGGTGGAGTACGGGCCCAGGCGATCGATCGCCTTGCAGCCCTCCTCGCCCTCGACCGTGTGGTGCTTGATGCAGTAGTAGAACTTCGCGTCCGCCATCATTGACCTCCTGCCCCCATCCTGCCCGAGCAGGACGAGGCTCGCCGAACGCCCCGGCGGTCCCGCCTACACTCGACGCGTGACCGTGCTGAGCCCCCACACCCTCTCCCCCCGTCGCAGCGTCCCCGCCTCGATCGAGGTGCCCGAGTACGTCGGCCGCAAGGCGCCCGCGCCGTACGAGGGCCCTGAGATCCGCAGCGCCGAGACGATCCGGGCGATGCGCTACGCGGGCCGGCTCGCCGCCCAGGCCCTGGACGCGGTCGAGGCAGCGATCGCGCCAGGTGTCACGACCGACGAGCTGGACGCCGTCGGCCACGCCTTCCTCGTCGAGCACGGCGCGTACCCCTCGACGCTCGGCTACCGCGGCTACCCCAAGTCGCTGTGCACCAGCGTCAACGAGGTGATCTGCCACGGCATCCCCGACGCCCGCCCGCTCGAGGACGGCGACATCGTCAACATCGACATCACCGCCTACGTCGGCGGGGTGCACGGCGACACCAACAAGACCTACCTCGTCGGCGACGTCGACGAGGAGTCGCGGCTCCTCGTCGAACGCACGGAAGAGGCGCTCATGCGCGCCATCCGGGCGGTGAAGCCCGGACGTCGCATCAACGTTGTCGGCCGTGTCATCGAGTCCTACGCCAAGCGCTTCGGCTACGGAGTCGTCCGCGACTTCACCGGGCACGGCGTCGGTCCGGCCTTCCACGACGGACTGATCGTGCCGCACTACGACGACCCGGGACACGACACCGTGATCAAGACCGGGATGACCTTCACGATCGAGCCGATGCTCACCCTCGGCACCATCGACTGGGACCTGTGGGACGACGGCTGGACGGCGACGACCAAGGACCGCTCGCGCACGGCGCAGTTCGAGCACACGCTCCTGGTGACCGACTCGGGCGCGGAGATCCTGACGCTGCCGTGACCGGGGTCAGAGTGATCTACGACGCACTGTCGTAGGGACCGTGGGATGCTGCCGCACCACCAGGTACGGTCGGTGCCGTGACCGCACTCGCCACACCCCCGCAGACCCACGCCCGCACCCGGACCGCCTTCCGCGTGGTCGCCTTCGCCGAGGCGGTGTCCTGGGCCGGCCTGCTGATCGGGATGTTCTTCAAGTGGGTCCTCGAGACCACCGAGCTGGGCGTCAAGATCTTCGGTCCCATCCACGGCGGCATCTTCGTGGCGTACGTCCTCATGTGCCTCGTCGCGTGGCGCGCGTTCGGCTGGTCGTTCAAGGTGACGATCGCCGCGCTGGCGTCCGCCGTACCGCCGTTCTTCACCGTGGTCTTCGAGAGGTGGGCGGATCGCCGCGGCCTCCTCGGCCGCGCCGTCGGTCGCTAAGGGCGGATGAGCCGGCCTGTAGGCCGGATTCTGTCAGGGCGTCTCCGCCCCGGCGACCATCTCTCTCGGCGTCGCGTCACCACGACGCTCCAGCGACCTACCCGCAGGCTCGGCGAGCAGCGTCAGCGCCTGCGCGGACCCGAAGGTCCTTCTTGGTCTTGCTCCCGATGGGGTTTACCTAGCCGCCCCGGTCACCCGAGGCGCTGGTGGGCTCTTACCCCACCCTTTCACCCTTACCCGCACCTCACGCGTCGCGTGAGGCCGCTGGCGGTCTGCTCTCTGTGGCACTGTCCCGCACGTCGCCGTGGGTGGGCGTTACCCACCATCGTGCTCTGTGGAGTCCGGACCTTCCTCGGCGCCCTCGGTGCGAGACCGACGACGACGCGGCCGCCCGGCCGACTCATCCGCAGCAGCCACAGTAGCCGACATCACCCTCCCCGGTCTGGCCGCATCCCCCCGCCCGCCGTACGCTGGGTGGAGCGAAAGGGAGTAGTCCCCAACATCCGTGTCGACACACTGACCTCCGGGTCCGGTACGGACGGCGTCGCCTCGCGCGGCGCGGACGAGACTTTCGGCCAGCGACACGACCCTATGGACGTGCCTGGTCGAAGGGACTCCCTCGAGGCTCCTCGACCAGGTGCCGAGGAGCCCTTCTCATGCTGTACGCGTTCTTGCTGAGCACCGCGGTCATCTTCGTGGCCGAGCTCGGCGACAAGAGCCAGCTGATGGCGATGACGTTCGCCACCCGCTACCGACCCCGCGACGTGCTGATCGGCATCACGGTCGCCACCGCGGTCGTCCACCTCCTCTCGGTGGGCATCGGGTTCTGGGTCGGTGAGGCGTTCGCGGATGCGCAGCAGTGGATCACCCTCGCCGCCGGTCTGGCGTTCCTCTTCTTCGCCGCCTGGACCCTGCGCGGCGACGAGCTCAGCGCCGACGAGCGGGAGAAGGCCACCCGCAGCAGCGGGTCCGCGGTGTGGGCCGTCGGCGGGGCGTTCTTCCTCGCCGAGCTCGGTGACAAGACGATGCTCGCGACCATCACGCTCGCCACGCAGGAGGACTGGTTCGGCACGTGGGTCGGCAGCACGGTGGGCATGGTCGCCGCCGACGCGCTCGCGATCCTGCTCGGCGCCTGGATCGGCAAGCAGCTGCCGGAGAAGGCCATCCGCTACGGCGCGTCGGCGTTGTTCGCGGTCTTCGGGCTGTGGCTCGTCGCGGAAGGCGCCGGCCGGCTCTGAGGCAGCCCACGGGTTCCTGTCACGGCCCGTCCCACCGGAAGCGTACGGAGCGCGCGTCGACGTCGGCCCGCTCCAAGGTCAGCCGTACGGGCTCACCCAGGGGCAGCGGCACGTCCGCCGCGACCGGAGCCTCGACCGCAGGGTCGTCGAGGAGGGCCGTCCCGCGAGTCGGATCCTTGTCGTCGGCGTCGATCACCGTGCCGGTGAACGTGCGTCCGACGGCGTCGGCCAGCACGACGGCCTCCACCAGGTCGAGCACCGCTCGGTCGAACGACGAGGCGACGCGGCCGGTCCCCGCCATCACCGCGGGCAGCCTCGGAAGCCCGGCCCGTACCCACTCGGGCACGTCCACGCCCGCACTGACCGCGAGGCACACCTCGCTCACGTAGCGGTCCGCGAGCCGCCGCAGCGGCGCCGTCGCGTGGGCGTACGGCGCCGCGATCGCGCTGTGCTCGGCGTAGTCCGGCGGCGCCCCGTCGAACGCGGCGTAGTCCGCCCCGCGCAGCAGGCCCGTGCACGCCTCGAGCATCGCGACGTGCCGGGGGTCCGCCGGGTCGAGGGTCCGGACGAAGTCGGGGTACGACATCGCCTCGGGCCACGGGACCTCGAGCCCACGCGCCGCCCTCTTCAACCGCCCGACCGCTCGCTCGTCCGCGGGCGGCAGCGTGCGCACCAGCCCGACTCCCGCCTCCAGCATGAGACCGGCCGCCGCCATCCCGGTGAGAAGCGAGATCTGCTCGTTCCACCCCTCCGCCGGCACCGGCTCGCGGAACGTCAAGGACCACGAGCCGTCCTCCGCGCGGTCGATCTCCTGCGAGGGCAACGGGAGGCTCACACCGCCCCGTTCGGCCTCCAGCGCCTGTCGCCGCTCCCCCACCTCGCGCAGCAACGTCAACGTCTCCGGACCTGACCCTGCCGCCACCTGGGCCTGCACGCCGTCGTAGTCGAGCTGGGCCGTGCTGCGGACCCGCGCGCGCGTCACCTCGACGCCGACCTGACGGCCTTCGGCGTCGAGGTCGATCGACCACAGCACGGCGGGACGCACGACGTCGGGAAGCAGGCTCGCAGCATCCTCGGACAGCACCGCAGGGTGGAGCGGGATCCGTCGCGTCGGGGCGTACAACGTCTGGCCGCGCCGGTGCGCCTCCTCGTCGACCGCACCGCCGGGGACGACGTACGAGGCGACGTCGGCGATCGCGTAGTGCACGGTCCACCCCTCCCCGCGACGCTCGATGAACATCGCCTGGTCGAGGTCGCGGGCCCCGGGCGGGTCGATGGTGAGGAGCGGCAGGTCGGTCCGGTCGAGGTCGGGGAGCTGGACCCTGGCCGCCGAGGTCGCTGCCTCCTCCAGGACCGCGGGCGGGAACGCCGCATCGATCCCCAGCTCCTGCGCGACCGCGTCGATGCGGCTCTCCAGGGCGGGCACGGCGGACGGGTCGACCGAGTAGTACGCACGGGTCATGCCGCCACCCTAGAGAGCGGTCGATCCCCGCGCGGGCCGACACGATCGGTCCGATGCCCTCTCCGTAGGATCAGTGGGTGCTGGTCCTCCTCCCGCCGTCCGAAGGCAAGTCCGTCCCCCGGCGGGGTCGCCCGCTCGATCTCTCCACGCTGTCCTTCCCGACGCTGACGCCGACCCGTCGCCGGATCGCGGACACGCTCGTGGACCT
>NZ_JARBCJ010000329.1:0-1820 GCF_028803055.1 Mumia sp. | reverse complement strand
CGGCGGAAGCGCCGGGTTGACAGGTTTCCGACACCACTGTACTTATTTACGCACGGCGCTCGTCGCCGAGGCACCTCGGTTCGGGTGCCGAGGATGGGGGATACGCATGCTCACGCCCACGGTCGCGGTCCAGCGACCTCCCGACTGGCTCGTCCGCCTGCTCGCGCGACCGGCGGACGACGCGACGAAGGGTCATCCCGTCTTCTGCTCGCAGTTGCGCCGCGTCTCACTGGTCTGGGTGTGCCTCAGCCTGCCGGTCGTCGTGTTCGTGGGGTCGCTCGCCACCACGACCACCGGCTACCTCGTCGTCTTCGCCCTGCTGGCGAGTGGCCTGTACACCTCGCCGGCGCTGCTCCACACGGTGCTCGCGGCCCGCCGTGCGGCCCGCCCCGACGACCGATGCTGGTGGGTGTGGCTCGCTGGCCTGGTGCTCATGTACGGCATCGGCGTGGGCATGTTGGTCGGCCCGTTCGTCTCGTTCCGCACGTCGACCCTGGTCAACACGACCGTCGTCGCCGTCACGTCACTACTGCTCATGACGGCGATCGTGCTGGTGGTGCGCTCACGCTCGGGCCGGCGGGCGATGTCGGTCGACCTGACGGAGAGCGTCATGTCGGTCATCGTCGTCGTGGCCCCCGCCGTGCTGGTGTGGGGGGACGACGTCCTCGACGCCGAAGCCACCTGGTACGCGGTGCCGGCGGCCGTCGCCGCCGTGGCCATGGTCTTCGGGACGTACTGGGCCGTGCTGCTGCACGCGCGCCTGCGGGGCGACGGCGGGGGTCGCCGGATGATCAGCGGGGTCGGCATCGCCCTCGCCCTCGTCGGGCTGCTCAACGCGATGGCTCAGACGATGCAGGGCATCTCGGGCTTCGCCCTGCCGAGCGGCCCGCTGCTGGGGCTGCACGCGCTGTGCATGAGCCTGCTGCTGCTCATGCCGCTGTTCGTCCCCAGCCGCGTCTCTCCGGGCCTCGACAACCTGCCGCCACAGGATCAGGTCCGTGGTGCGTTGCTGCCGGCGCTGTTGATGCTCGTGGGCCTTCCAGCGCTGGTGGCCACCACGCTGCTGCTGCAAGACCAGTACGAGTGGGCGCCGCTGTACTCGCTCGGGGTCACGGGCGTCCTGCTGGTCCTCGCCGCCGTCCGCCAGCTCGCCGCGGTGCGCGAGACCCGCCGTCTCTACGGCCAGGTCGAGCAGGCTGCCGCCGCCCGCCGCGAGCTGCTGGCGCAGGTCATGCAACGTGCCGACGACGACCGCCATCGCGTGGCGGCCCAGCTTCACGAGCAGGCGGTGTCGGCGTACGCGTCGTTCGTCTCGTACATCCAGATGAGCTCGCTCACCCCCGCCGGCACCGAGGGCTCGACGGGCGTGTCGACGCTGGTCCGCGACGAGCTGCGCGACCAGGCGGAGTCTCTGCGTCAGCTGATGCTGGCCGTACAACCGCTCGAGGTCGACCGGCCCCGCTGCCACAGCCTGAGCGCCCCGATCCACGCCTACGTCGACGGCTTGTACGGCGACCATCGCACGCCGCAGCAGACCGTCGTCGTCGACGACGATGTGGTGCTCGACTGGACGACGGAGACCGTCGTGCTGCGCATCGTGCAGGAGGCGGTCCGCAACGTCTGGCGTCACAGCAAGGCGACGCGCCTCGATGTGTCCATAGCGGCCGACGACGGTGTCGTCGTCGTCGAGGTCGCGGACGACGGTGTGGGCTTCGAGCCATCCGCGGTGCTGTTCGAGTCGGGCATCGCGGCGATGCGCAGCTTCGCACTGCTCGGACAAGGCTCACTCAGCGTGGAGAGCGCCCCCGGTCGGGGCACCC
>NZ_JARBCJ010000328.1:0-1835 GCF_028803055.1 Mumia sp. | reverse complement strand
GCAGGACGGCGACGTGGTGGAGTTCCGCTTCAACGTGTGAATCGGTGCGTTTGTGCGCAGTCCGCGCGAACTCGTGCCAGAGGTAGCCGCTGCGCGCTGAAGGCCGAGACCGTCAGTCCTTCAGGAACTACCGCCGGGGCGAGGGTCGCGGGATCGTGCTGTCTCCTCGCCGGGACGCAGGTGGCGCACCAGGCTCGGTAGGAGCACCTTCTCCGAGACCATGTGATCCTGTCCGGCCAGCGTTTCACGAGTGGCGCCTGGGATGCTCGCCTGCAGAGCGTCGGCGACACGGTGCAGCTCCTCGGGGCTGCGTTCGCCGACCATCACGTGTGTGGGCACGCGCACCGTGGCGGCGACGTCCAACGGTGGCGGTGCCGCGGTGAGGGACATGTCGTAGCGGAGCGTGGGTGCGAGCGCGACGAGCCGACGCCACCCCGGCATGAAGGGCAGCAGCGCAGCGAAGAACCTCGGCATGCCGATGCCGACGAGGAAGCGCTTGATAGCGGCCGCGTCGCGTCCTTGGTCGAGAAGGGCCTCCACGCCGGCGCACACCGTCGCGTAGCGATCGGCCCCAGCCTGGTCGGCGACCCAGGACGCGTCGTAGAGAACGACCCCCTGCACCTTCGGTGCGAGCCTGTGGGCCGCGTGCAGAGCCAGCACCGCCCCCGACGAGTGGCCGTAGATGAACGATCGTCCTCCCATCGTGTCGATGAGCGCCTCGAGATCCTCGACTTCACGGTCGAGCGACCACGGCGCTGTGTCGGTCGAGTCGCCGCGTCCGCGCCGGTCGTAGGACAACACCCGGAAGGACCGGGACAACACCGAGGCGCCCTTCTGGACGGGGCGGAACGTCCGGTGGCAGATGGCCCCCGTCACGTAGACGAGCGGCGGGCCTTCGCCGTTCACCTCGTAGGCAAGCCTTGTGCCGTCACGCGAGATGGTGGTGCTGACACCTGTCATGGTCGCCCCCTCGTAAGTTTCTGGACTGGTGCGTCTAGAATTAAGAAGTGAGACTGGTGGGTGTGATAAGTCAAGGGTCAGCCGGGATGCGCCCGAGCTCGGCGGCGAAACGGCGAGCCGTCCTGGCAGCCGCGGAGGAGGCCTTCCTCGCCGCCCACTACGAGAGCGTGACCATGGACGATCTCGCTCGTTCCTCCGGAGTCTCGAAGCAGACCGTGTACGCGCACTTCGGCACCAAGGAGCAGCTCTTCATCGAGCTCGTCACCTCGATGACCCGGCTGGCAGCCGACGACGTGCACCAGGTCGACGCTCTCCCGATCGAGTCGGCCGACCGCATCGCGCCGGTGCTCGAGTCGATACTGAGCCGGCAGCTGGAGGCGGTATTGCAGCCGCGCATGCTCAGGCTGCGCCGGTTGGTGATCGGTGAAGTCCCGCGATTCCCCGAGCTGGCGCGGGCCGTGTTCGAGCATGGCCCCCAGCGGGCTGTCGCCGTGCTTGCCCAGATCCTGTCCGACCTCGACGCTCGCGATCTCTTGTCCGTGCCCGATCCGACAACGGCCGCCACCCAGCTCAACTGGCTGGTCATGGGCGCCCCGGTCAACGACGCCATGTTCCTGGGGGACGACGCCATCCCGTCGACACCCGCCCAACGAGACCATGTGAGGGCCGCCGTCGCCACGTTTCTGTCCTCGGCCCGCCGGTCAGCCGAGTGACATGGATGCCTCGAGAGAAGTGCTGCCGCTGCGCTGAGCGTCGGGCGAGATCGCTGACGGTGGTGTGATCTGTCTGCGGTCCGATACCCTGACCTCGGTGGTACGCCACCGACGACGCTTCCACGTGGCAAGGCCACGTGAATCATCGCGGAGAGGCCTGAG
>NZ_JARBCJ010000327.1:0-1851 GCF_028803055.1 Mumia sp. | reverse complement strand
CGACGGCTACTTCCTCACCGAGCGGCAGATGGACTGGTATCGCGAGCACTACCTCGCCGATCCCGCCGATGCCCTCGATCCACGCGTCTCGCCACTGCTCGCCGACGACCTCTCCGGCGCCGCACCCGCGTACGTGGCGGTGGCCGGCTTCGACCCGCTGCGCGACGAGGGCATCGCGTACGCGCGCCGGCTCGAGGAGGCTGGAGTCCCGACCGAGCTGGCCCGTACGGGCGACCTCATCCACGCGTTCATCAACATCACCGGCGTCAGCCCGAGCGCGTACGAGGCGACGCTGCGGGCAGCCCAGGCGATCAAGGCCAGGCTTCTGACGAAGCCCTCGGGCTCCCGCAACGCCTTCCGGCAAGGCACCCGGTGACATCGGGGCGCGCCTCGTGACGACGACGGTGACCGACGCGTACGCGCGTCGAGCCGCCGAGTACGCGCACGTCCTTGGCTCGATGGAGGCGGTGCACCCCTCCGACCGGCAGCTCATCGAGAGCTGGGCCGACACCGTGACGGGGCCGGTGCTCGACGCGGGGTGCGGACCCGGCCACTGGACGCACCACCTCGCGGGGCGTGGCCTCGACGTTCGCGGCATCGACCTCGTCCCCGCCTTCGTGGAGCATGCTCGGCGGAGCTATCCGGACGTGCCGTTCCGGATCGGCAGCATCGACGCGATCGAGGAGCCCGACCAGTCCTTCGGCGGGGTGCTGTCGTGGTACTCGACGATCCATCATCACCCGTCCCGGATCGCCGCCACCTTCGACGAGTTCGCCCGTGTCCTCCGGCCCGAAGGCGGGCTCGTCCTCGGCTTCTTCGACGGACCATCGATCGAGGCGTTCGACCACGCGGTCACGCCGGCCTACCGGTGGCCGCCCGAGGAGCTGCACCGGCTCCTCGCAGCGAGCGGCTTCACCGTGAGCGAGACCCGTACGAGGACAGGACAAGGGCAGCGGCCCCTCGGCGCGATCGTGGCCCGACTCGGCTCAGCCTCGTGAGGCGGACCGCTCCAGGCGCCACACGTTGTCGACGTGCGTCCCCGTACGGCCGTCGGGTGCCGTCGACGCACGCTCGACGCCTTCCTTGGTGACGACCGTCCACTCGTCCTCGGGGAGCGACAGCACGTCGAGGACCTCGTCGAGCGTCGGGAAGACGGCGTGGGGCACGGAGTGCTCGTGCGGCTCGGCCCACGAGGGCCAGCCGCCGTGCATGACGACCAGCAGCGTGCCGCCCGGGGCCACCGCGTCGGCGGCGCTGCGGAGCACGCCGTCCTGGTCGAGGGCGACGGGGGACTGGAGGTAGTGCGCGTTGACGAGGTCGTACGAGCCGTCGGGGAAGGTGACGCCGAGCTCGTGCCGCTCCCACGTCGTACGGTCGCCCACCCCGGCGTCGGCGGCGTGCACCGCTGCGCGGTCGAGGGCGGTCTGCGAGATGTCGACGCCCGTGACCGTCCAGCCCTGCGTGGCCAGCCACACGGCGTCGGCGCCTTCGCCGCAGCCGAGGTCCAAGGCGGTGCCGGGAGTCAGGTCGGCAACCTCGCGGACGAGCAGCGGGTTGGGCTTGCCGCTCCAGATGCGGTCGGAGCTGCCATAGCGCTGCTCCCAGAACTCGGTCGGATCCGTGGGTTCGTCGGGGGCGGTGGGCTCTGTCGCGTCGTTGCTCATGCTGCTAGTCGACCACGGGGGTGGAGCGGCCGTAGCCGGATCTGCGGGTCAGCTTGTCCAGCAGCGGCTGTACGCGGTACGGGAGAGGAGTCGAGATCGCCAGCGTCGAGGTCGTGTGGCGGACGCCGTCGGTGTCGATGATGCGGACGACGACCTCCTGCAGCTCGGCGTGCGTCACCGCGCCGAC
>NZ_JARBCJ010000326.1:0-1872 GCF_028803055.1 Mumia sp. | reverse complement strand
CCTTCAACAAGGCGCACTCGGCGGCGTACGGAGTCGTGTCGTTCTGGACCGCCTACCTCAAGGCGCACTACCCGGCCGAATACATGGCCGCCCTCCTCACCAGCGTGCGCGGAGACAAGGACAAGTCGGCGATCTACCTCAACGAGTGCCGCCGGATGGGCATCAAGGTGCTTCCGCCCGACGTCAACGACTCCGAGGCCAACTTCACGGCCGTCGACCGCGACATCCGGTTCGGTCTGTCAGCCGTGCGCAACGTGGGGCACAACGTCGTGGACGCCATCGTCGAGGCGCGGACGGAGAAGTCCCCGTTCACCGACTTCGCCGACTTCATGGAGAAGGTCCCGCCGGTCGTCTGCAACAAGCGCGTGATCGAGTCGCTGATCAAGTCCGGATCCTTCGACTCGCTCAAGCACCACCGCCGCGCCCTGGTGACCGTCCACGAGGATGCCGTCGACCAGTACGTCGACATCAAGCGCAACGAGGCGATCGGGCAGGACTCGCTCTTCGCCGGCCTCGACGACGCCGATGCCGGGTTCGCCGGTTCGGCCGTCGTCGTCCCCGACCTCGACGAGTGGGACAAGACGACGCTGCTCGCCCACGAGCGCGAGATGCTCGGCCTGTACGTCTCCGACCATCCGCTGTTCGGTCTGGAGCACGTCCTCCGTGCGGCCAGCGACTGCACGATCGGCGATGTGATCGCCGACGAGGAGCGACCCGACGGGGCGCAGATCGCGGTGGCCGGCCTGGTGACCTCGATCCAGCGCAAGCTGACCAAGAAGGGCGATCCCTGGGCCATCGTGACCGTCGAGGACCTCGAGGGTGCCGTCAACGTGATGCTCTTCCCGTCGGTCTACACCTTGTCGGGGCACCTTCTCGTCGAGGACGCGGTGGTGGTGGTCAAGGGACGCCTCAAGCGCAAGGAGGACACGCCCGAGATCGCGGCGACCGAGCTCACGGCTGCGGATCTGAGCGTGGGTGACGATGGTCCCGTCGTCCTCTCGATCCCGACCGCGCGCTGCACCCCGCCAACTCTCGACCAGCTCCGCGACGTCCTCGCGAGCCACCCCGGCGCCACCGAGGTCCACCTGCGTCTGGTGGGGACCAAGAGCACCAAGCTCATGCGCCTGGACCCGCGCCTTCGCGTGTCCCCGTCGTCGTCGTTGATCGCCGACCTCAAGGCACTGCTCGGTCCCGGCTGCCTCGTCTCGTGACCGCGCCGACGCGTCCGTACCCCGTGGGGGAGGATGGACACCGCGCCCGTCGCGGGCGCAGGGCACAGGAGGAACGTGTGCGCAGGACACGCAAGGGTGGCTTCGCGACGGTGGTCGGCTTCGTCGTTGCCGGTGCCGTCGCCGGGGTCCTCTGGGCCCTGCTCAGCGACCCCATCCAGTACACCGTCGTCCGGATCGGCGACCAGTCCGGGCTGAGCGCAGACGAGGCGGCGTCGACCGCGCAGTTCGGCGTCGAAGTCACCTATGCCTGGATCGGCGCGGTGATCGCGGCGCTGTGGGGTTCTGTCGCCACCTGGCTCTGGGGACGCGCCGGCGGCAACGCCGTGATCGTCCGGACTGCTCTGGGCGCCGTCGTCGGTGCGCTGGTGGCATGGGGGACAGGCGTGCTGGCCGGGCCCCCTGAGCCGACTGTCGGCTCGCGGCCGGCGGGTGCCACGGTCTCCGGGCAGGTCGCCCTCGACGCGTACGGGATGCTCTTCGTCTGGCCGGTCGCCGCGCTCCTCGGGCTGCTCCTCGTCGCGTGGTTGACCCTCCCGCGGGAGCCGGCCGCCGGCACGCACCGCGACGACGCGCCGCTGCCTCCCGTCGGCGTCTGACGGCCAGCCGGGGCCCCGAGCCGCGGGTGCATCACGGTTGTCCG
>NZ_JARBCJ010000325.1:0-1896 GCF_028803055.1 Mumia sp. | reverse complement strand
CCTCCGCACGGGTGTCGCCAGGCCGCCGCCGAGGCGTGCGGCGATGGACATGGTCTCGGTCCCTCTCGCTCAGTTGGCCGCGAGGAAGGGCTCGCCGGCGATCGACTCGGACGGTGCGCCGTCCGGCCCGACCGGGGTGTCGCCGACGAGGGTGATGCGGTGCAGCACGCGGTCGGTGGCCAGGTGCTCGACGTCGCGAGGTGCGAGGTGGAGGGCGGCGCGGTTGTCCCAGAAGGCGACGCTGCCGTTCTCCCACTTGAACCGCACGGTGTACTCGGGGCGGTCGATCTGCTCGAACAGCAGGTCGAGGATGTGACGGCTCTGGCGGGGGTCGAGGTCGAGGATGCGGGTGGTGAAGCCCGGGTTCACGTAGATGACGCGCTCACCGCTCTCGGGGTGGACCCGCACGACCGGGTGGATCGAGGCCAGCGGCTTCGTGCGCACCCATTCGCCGATCCGCTCGTTGCTGCGGTCGGCGTCGTAGGAGGCGCCGAAGCGGTGCTCGGCGCGGAGGCCGTCGATGAACGCACGCAGCGGCTCGGGCAGGCCGAGGTAGGCGGCGGCGACGTTCGTGAACTGGGTGTCGCCGCCGAAGGCGGGTACCGACTCGGCCCGCAGGATCGAGTGCGACGGCGGGTTGATCAGCGGGGTGACGTCCGCGTGCCAGCCCGGGCCGTTGACGCCGAACTGCTTCTGGTAGCGACGCCCGTAGCGCTCGTCGTACGCCTTGGGTGAGACGGTGTGGATCTGCGGGAAGCCGGGTGGGGCGGCGTCGCCCTCGTAGGGGTGGCCGGGCGTGACGTCGCCGAACTGGCCGCCGAAGCGGATCTGCTGGGCGTGATCGATGTGCTGGTCGCGGAAGAACACGACCTTCCACTGGAGGAGGGCTTGGCGGATCTCGGCGACCGTGTGGTCGTCGAGCGGCTGGGACAGGTCGACGCCGTGGATCTCGGCGCCCGTCCAGCCGGACAGCGGTCGAACGTCGATGGCGACGTCGTGGTCGGTGAGGGTCATGGTCGGCACCGTAAAGTCGATAAAGCTGATCGTCAAGATCGGAATTATCGTCTACGGTGGTTCCGGCTCCGGGGGGACGTCCCCGGCGGACCGGTCCCGAGCGGACCGGCGCGGACCGCGACAGGAAGAGCGAGGATGGATCTCGAACTGAGTGGCAAGCGAGCGATCGTCACCGGTGGCAGCCGTGGCATCGGCAAGGCGATCGCCCGCGCGTTGGCGCAGGAGGGCGCCGACGTCGTCATCGGTGCCCGTGACCCCGAGCGCCTCCAGGCCGCGGCCGCCGAACTGGCCGCCGACACCGGCCGGCGCATCGTGCCGGTGGAGGTCGACACGGGCGACGACGCCTCCGTGCGGCGCCTGGTCGCCACCGCGGTCGAGGAGCTCGGCGGCGTGGACATCCTGGTGAACAACGCCGCCACGCCCGGCAGCGTCGCCCCGCCGGGGCCCGTCACCGAGCTGCGCGACGAGGACGTCCTCGCGGACCTGAACGTGAAGGTGCTCGGCTACCTGCGCACGGCGCGGGCCGTCGCCCCGCTGCTCATCGACCAGGGATGGGGACGCATCGTCAACATCAGCGGGCTCGCCGCCCGCAACGCGGGTCGCATCACCGGGTCCATCCGCAACGTGTCGGTGTCCGCCCTGACCAAGAACCTGGCCGACGAGCTGGGTCCGCACGGCGTCAACGTCACCGTCGTCCACCCGGGCGTGACCCGCACCGAGCGCACCGGTCGCGTCGTGCCCGAGCGCGGATCGACCATCGGGCGCATCGTCGAGGCCCACGAGGTGGCGTGGGTCGTGACCTTCCTCGCCTCACCGCGCAGCGTCGCCATCACGGGCGACGCCATCGCGGCGGGCGGCGGCGTGCCCGGCGCGATCCACTAC
>NZ_JARBCJ010000324.1:0-1898 GCF_028803055.1 Mumia sp. | reverse complement strand
CACGTCCCCGCCGTCGCGCTCGGCCGGAGCCTCGTCGTCGGGTGTGGCCCCGCTGTCGGCCGGAGCCTGGTCGTCCGGGGTCTCACCGTCGCCGGGTACCCCGCCGCCCGGTGCCTCCTCGTCGTCGGCGTCGTCGGCATCCTCGGGAGGAGGCTCGCCCACGAGCAGGGTCGGCGCCCCGGAGAACTGGGTGATCTCCCAGCGATCGGCCCACTCCTCGAGCACGATCTCGTAGGTCAAGCGGGTCGTCGTGCCGCCTCTCGTGGTGGCGTCGATCTCCGCCAGCACCCGCGTCCGACCGTCACCGAGGTCGTCCGCGCTCATCTGCACGAGCCTCACCTCGACGAACGGGACAGGGCTCACGGCCGACAACTCGCCGCCCGGAGCGAGGTAGCGGGACGGATCGCCTCCGCCCGCGAGCAGCGCACCCAGGAAGCCCTCGACCGCTGTCGTCAACGGACCCTCCTCCGCAGGGCGGGGCCTGTCGGTGCTGGCGTACCAACCCGTGACGACCTCGGGGGGAGGCGGCACGATCGCGGGAGTGGTGAGAGCCGCCAGCCGGCCGTCCGTGTCACCAACGATCGCCACCTCGACGAACCAGGTGGTCCCGACGTGCTCGAGACCGTCACCGGCATCGCCGGGCTCCCCCTCGGGGAGCGGGATCGACTCGGTCACCTCGGCAGCCACCGTGACCGCCCAGTAGCCCTCGTGCCGCGCCTCACCGCTCACGGTGGTCACCCGCCCGACGGCGAGATTGCCCTGGCTGGCCCCGAGTGCGTCGGGGGGCTCGACGAACAGCGCCTCGATCACCTCGTCCTCACGGTCGTCGTCGACGGTGAGCCACTCCTGCACGACCAGCTCGGCGACGCCGGCCACCGGGGCAGGCACGACGGTGTCGTCGTCGGACTGCTCGGCCACGGCCTCGACCTGCTGGACCGGCGGTCGCAGGATCCCGACGAGCCCGCCGACCACACCGATACCCACGGCGCCCCACAGGCCGACCCGCGCCGCGAGCTGCGCCAGCGGCCGGACGGGCGAGACGCCGTACGCGGTGGACAGGACGGTGTCGCCGCCGCCGAGGAGCTCGACCTCGGGGGGCGACGTGCCCGGATCGGGCCAGCCCTCCGTCGGCCCCCTGCCGGCCTCGCGTCGCTTGTCGGGATTCCGAGTGAGCCTCACGCGACCGAGATGCGCGGGCGGCCGCGCGAAAGCGCAGCGCGGGTCAGGCTCCCATCCGCCCGCGGCGGGGCACGGCGCCCGTCAGCTCTTCGAGCAGATCGATCGTCTCGGGGTGGACGGTGTCCTCGGGCTCGGCCCCCAGATCGGGGTCGGCCAGCACGTCGCACAGCTCGCGGAACACGCGCTGCACGCCCGGAAGGTTGCCGGCCGCGCGCGCCGTCCGCATGAGGAGGCGGTACATGCGCTCGTCGCTCGGGAACGCCCGCAGGCCCTGGCGCGCTGCCCACTCCGCCGAGCGCCAGTCGCCCGTGGCCAGGCGCACCTCGGCCAGCTCCTCGGCCGCGTCGACGACCTGGGTGACGATCATGCCGCGGTGCGGACCGACCCAGGCGTAACCCCGGCCCGCGCCGGTGAAGGGTTCGCCGCGGACGAGGGCCAGTGCGTCGGAGAGGACGTCGGCGGCGATCTGGGCGTCCTCGATGTCGTCCGCGATGGCGACCAGCTCGCAGAACAGGCCGTAGTCGGTCACGACCGCCGGCGTCAGCTCGTAACGGCCGTTCCCCGACGGCGGGAACAGGGCGTCGCCGACGAGCGCCCGGGCCGAACTGACCGTGTTGTAGATGGTCTTCGCGGCATTGGCCCCGTGCGGGAAGAGGCTGATCTC
Organism: Mumia sp.; assembly: GCF_028803055.1. Classification (NCBI taxonomy): domain Bacteria; kingdom Bacillati; phylum Actinomycetota; class Actinomycetes; order Propionibacteriales; family Nocardioidaceae; genus Mumia; species Mumia sp. Next base: position 55 of record NZ_JARBCJ010000324.1, on the reverse strand, counting down.
GAGGTCCTCGCGGTCGACAGCCGACTCGCGCAGGGCCAGGTAGGCAATCGTCTCC
>NZ_JARBCJ010000323.1:0-1906 GCF_028803055.1 Mumia sp. | reverse complement strand
CGAGGACCTGGCCGCAGTCCTCCGTGCCGCGGGCGAGGATGCCTGCTGCCTCTTCGGGATGTCCTCCGGTGCCGTGCTCGGGCTCGAGGCGGTGGCTGCCGGTGTGCCGGTTCGACGCCTCGCCGTCTACGAGCCGCCCTACACCGGCGAGGTCGTCGGGGCCGCCAACGTGCGCCGGGCACGCAGCGAGCTCGAGGCGATCCTGGCCGACACGTCACGCGGGTCGGCGCGGTTCGGCGATGCGGTCGCCAGCCTCATGACGACCACCGGCATGCCGCAGGACATGGTCACGCTGGTACGCCACACCCCGGTCTGGGCCGAGTACGAGGCGCTGGCGCCCACCCTGGCGTACGACTTCGCCCTGCTCGGTGACGGGACCGTGCCACGAGCGCGGCTCGAGGGCGTACGTACACCGACGCTGGTGCTCGACGGCGCTGCCAGTCCGGAGCTGCTCCGCTGTCCGTCGCGGATCGTTCGGTCCACCACCGGGTGGCGACCCGGGCGCGTTCGACGGCCGCGGCCCCCTCGTCAGGCGTGGTGATCGGGTAGGTCCCGACCACGTCGCCTGTCGCCGGGTTCAGCGAGTCGAACGTGTGCGGCGTCGGAGCCTCCGTCTCCCCGCCCGCCCTCTTGTCGGCGCTCTTGCGTGTACGGGCGCTTCGGCGTCGGGCTGGTGGTCGCCGCCGGGTCCTCCGGGTGTGACGTGCGGCACAGACTGTGTCTCGAAGCCTACTGTCCGGTAGCGACGGATCACAGGGCGGACCGGGCCTCCTGGGAGGTCAGTCCTCGTGAAGGTCCGCCCCTGTCGGCGGAAGAGCGACACCGAGGCGGAGGGAGGGCGGATCCTGGGTGACGTCGACCTGAAGGCCGCCGTCGACGAATACCCGCTTCGCCGCGAGCCGCTGGAGCAGATCTTTTCGATCGTGGGGAACTCTCGTGGAACCCACGCGTCGCCTCCCCAACATCACGGTCCACAGATTCGAGTCCACGTCTGACGGCTCGAGCCAGACGTCGAAGTCGTACACCACCTCACCCTCATCGAGCTCGGTCGCTTCACAAGCGCGCACTACCCACTCACGATCCGTCTCCTCGACCGAGATCGGCACCTCGCTCAACGGCAGCCTCCAAAACTCCGGCGCACCCCGGAGCATCTCGACGTTTGAGGGTTCCTTCATCCAGCGAGGCTCACGTGGCGCCGATCGCAGCAGACTGAAGGTCGCCCGGACAACCTCGGCAAGGGTCCGAAGCCCCATCCGTGAGAACTCTCTACCCAGTTTCGACGGCGGCACACGCCGCTCCCAGAAGGAGGAGTAGACCTCCCACAGGTCCGAATCGAGCTCGCCAACGACCACACTGTCGACCTCCGACCGGAGGAGGTCAAGAGACGGGTCGCCTGATTCGATACGCCGGGCCCAGGCCTGGCTGTATGCCTCGAAGAAGAAGGGAGCCTGTGCAGATTCTGCACTCATGACGCCGGCCCCATGCTCATCAATCCCACCCTTGTCTGAGTGTGCTGCGGCAACGAGACGTCGTTCCGTTCAGGCCATTGTCCTCTGCACAGCAGGGGGTCGGGGTCGATCGCGCATAACGATTGCGTCCAGCTCGGACAGGTTCACGACCCGTGGCCTACTGCGGGACACCGCGGCCGGACCGCCGCAATGACACGCCCGCGCCCGCGTCCCGCAAGCCGTCGGCCAAGGTGTCGGCGTATCGCTCGGAGACGCGGATCGCGACCGCCACCCGGGTCGGCCGCTTCCGCTCCAGATCCCGGGGTAGAGGACGCAATCGTGGCAAGCGCCCATCCAACGCCGCCGCGCACGACTAACCCGGTGAGAAGACCTCACCGGGTGTCGTCCGCGGCCACTCGATGCCCCAGGAGGATGGCGAGTAAACCCGGCGCCGTGAG
>NZ_JARBCJ010000322.1:0-1926 GCF_028803055.1 Mumia sp. | reverse complement strand
CTTCTCGATGTCGCCCCAGGCGCGCTCGTACTGCGCCCGCTTCTTCGAGAGGATCAGACGTCCCTCCTTGTCCTCCTTCTGGAGGACGAGGGCCTCGACGGCGTCTCCGACGGAGACGACCTCGTGGGGATCGACGTCGTGCTTGATGGACAGCTCCCGCGAGGGGATGACACCTTCGGTCTTGTAACCGATGTCGAGGAGCACCTCGTCCCGGTCGACCTTCACGATGATGCCGTCGACGATGTCACCGTCGTTGAAGTACTTGATGGTCTTGTCGACCGCTGCGAGGAAGTCCTCCTCGCTGCCGATGTCGTTGATCGCGACCTGCGGCGCGGGTGCTGCCTGGATGCTGCTCGTCATATGGGATTGAGCTCCGATGGGTGGATAGGAGTTGTGCGGGGGGCTGCGGACCCGGATCGCAGCGTGCCGGTCGTTGCCGCGTGAGAACCTCGTGCGGTAGGACTGGAGACGCTGGCGAGCACGAACCCGCTCGGTCTGGGGCCGTACGAGTCCACAACGCACATCCAGGGTACGGGGTCGTTCGTCACACGGTCAACGCGGGCTAACACACGCCCGCGGACCACTCAGTACTCGGGGGCCAGGAACGCCGCGAGCGCGTCGGTGTACATCGCCGGGTCGGCCGCTCCCATCAGCTCCCTCGCCGCGTGCATCGCCAGCTGCGGGGCTCCGACGTCCACCGTGGTCATGCCGGTGCGGGCGGCCGTCAACGGACCGACGGTTGACCCGCAGGGCAGGTCGGCGCGGTGCTCGTAGCGCTGGAGCGGGACGCCGGCCTGCTCGCAGGCGAGCGCGAAGGCGCCGGCGCCCGACGCGTCCGTGGCGTAGCGGAGGTTGGGGTGAACCTTCAGGACGGGACCGCCGTTGGGGAGGATCCGGTGCGACGGCTCGTGGCGGTCGGCGTAGTTGGGGTGCGTCGCGTGAGACATGTCGCCCGACGCGACGACGGACCCCGACACCGCGCGATGGTAGTCGTCACGCGTGCCGCCGGCGGCGAGGACGATGCGTTCGACGACGGTCACGAGGAGGTCGGAGTCGGCGCCGCGGTCAGAGGTCGAGCCGACCTCCTCGTGGTCGAAGAGGACGAGCAGCGGAACGACACCCTCGGTCGGCTGGTCGACCACGTCGAGGAGGGCGGTCGTCCCCGCCCAGCACGTCGTCTGGTTGTCGAGGCGAGGAGCCGCCAGCAGGTCGGCCTTCCGGCCGAAGATCTGGCTCGGCACCAGGTCGTGCGTCATGATCTCCCAGCCGAGGAGCGCGTCTGTCTCCACATCGAGCCGGTCGGCGACGTCGGCCAGGAGGTCGGCCTTCTCCCCCACCCCGTAGATGCCGTCGAGATGACGCTGCGGGTCGAGCGCGACGCCCTTGCGGTCCTCCGAGAGGTGGATCGCGAGCTGGGCGACGGTGAGCACCGGTTCGTCGATGCGGACCAGCAGATGCTCCGCGCGCCCCCCGCGCCTCACGGTCACCCGACCTGAGAGGCCGAGCTCGCGGTCGAGCCACGAGTTGAGCAGCGGGCCGCCGTACGGCTCGAGGGCCACGGTCTCCCAGCCGGCGCTGGAGCGGTCCGGGCGCTGCTTGACACGCAGGTTGGGAGAGTCCGTGTGCCCCCCGACGATCCGGAACGCCGACTGAGGTCCAGCCGCCGACTCGGTGGACCAGGCCACGACCGAACCGCCACGGACGAGGAAGTAGCGTCCCTGCTCGGTCGGCCAGGCCTCGGTCTCACGAACCTCGACGACCCCGGCCGCCCCGAGTCTGCGGGCCACCTCCGCGCAGAGGTGGAACGGACTCGGGGAAACGTCGACGAGGCGGCCCCCCGCCGGTTGGCGCGCGGCGCCTGGGGGGGGGGGGGTGGGAGGGGGGGGCAAACCCCGCAACCGGGCCACCCCCCACCCCAAACGCACA
>NZ_JARBCJ010000321.1:0-1931 GCF_028803055.1 Mumia sp. | reverse complement strand
CCACCGTCGGCAGGAGGCGGGCTGGTGGGCGCGGCCTTGCCCTGCGCCGAGGCGGAGGACGACGTGGCCGTGGCTGCCGGCGACTCGGACCTGGCCGGCGCGGACGCACCGCCCTTGCCCGGCTCCTCGGGCTGCTCCGCACGGACCAGGCCGTCGCGTTGAGCCCGACGCCGGACGCGGTCGGCTTGCGCCTCCTCGATGCCGGAGGAGTGCGTCTTGACCCCGATGCCCAGATCTTTCGACAGGTCGAGGGTTTCTTTGTTCGTCATCCCGAGCTCTTTCGCGAGCTCGTGGACCCGGATCTTCGCTGCCAAAGTTGTCTCTGACCAGCCCTTCGTCTTTCTTAGGGCGCGAACCACGCACCTGTTGGTGCGGATCGCGGCCCTCCATCCTCGCGCAGTCGACCGCTCTGGGACGAACGGTGACCACGAAATCTCTGTGTTCAGTGCCTGCCAGTGTGCAGGCCAGGGTCACGGAACGCTCGTGCGAACGCTCTGCGACGGAGAGCCAACGACTGGCACGCATCGAGAGTGGCTTGGCAAAGCCACGCTCCGCGACCAGGCAGTGTACGACCCTCCACGGGAGATCCATCGCTCCCGCGCACGAAGCGGACCAGCTCCGACTGCGGCGCCTTGCGGCGGCAGCCGATGCAGGTGCGCTGCGGGCCGGTGATGGTACTACCCGTCCTCGCCCGGCTCGGCGCCGCCGGCGGCGTCGTCCGCCGGCACCTCGTCAGGGCCACCGTCGGCCTCGGCCGAGGACTCGGCCAGCTCGGCCACATCAGTCGCCACGGCTTCTTCGGCGTCGAGCTCGGCGTCGACATCCTCCACGGGGGTGGGAGCGTCGATCACCGCGGTCTCCACGGATGCGGCGTCGGCATCGGCGGCAGCCGACTCGTCATCCACGACCGGGGCAGCGTCGCCGTCGGCCTGAGCGGTGTCGCCCTCCGCCGGGGCAGCGTCGCCGCCCTCGTCGGACACTGCGGCTTCCCAGGCCTCTGCCGACATGGCGGGGCCGCCCTCCGCGGGCTGCCACACCTGCTCGCCGGTCTCCGCGTCGACGACCCACTCGCCCTCGGCCCAGTCCTGCTGGGCGTAGGTCTCCTCCTCGGCCAGCTGGGTCTCGCTCTTGATGTCGACGCGCCAGCCCGTGAGCCGGGCCGACAGGCGGGCGTTCTGACCCTCCTTCCCGATGGCCAGTGAGAGCTGGTAGTCGGGGACGATGACCTCGGCGACGCCGGTGTCCTCGTTGATGCGGACCTCTTTGACCTTGGCCGGCGACAGGGCCTTGGCCACGAACTCGTAGGAGTCGTCGCTGAACGGGACGATGTCGATCTTCTCGCCGCGCAGCTCGTTGACCACCTGGCGCACGCGGGCGCCTCGGGCGCCGACACAGGCGCCGACCGGGTCGACGTTGTTGTCGTTCGACCAGACGGCGATCTTCGTGCGATGCCCTGGCTCGCGCGCACAGGCCTTGATCTCCACCACGCCGTCGGCGATCTCGGGCACCTCGAGCTTGAACAGCTCGAGCACGAGGCCGGGGTGGGTGCGGGACACGACGATCTGCGGGCCCTTGGACGTGCGGCGCACCTCGACGATGTACGCCTTCAGCCGGGTGTTGGCCTCCGGGCGCTCGTGGGGCACCTGCTCCGCCTGCGGCAGCAGCGCTTCGACCGGCCCCAGGCTGAGCAGCGTGTAGCGGCTGTCACCCTGCTGCACCGTGCCGGTGACGATGTCGCCCTCGCGGCCCGCGTACTCCTCGTAGCGAAGCTCGCGCTCGGCCTCGCGGATGCGCTGGGTCATGACCTGGCGCGCCGTCTGGGCGGCGATGCGGCCGAAGTCCTTGGGGGTCACGTCGAGCTCGGGGCCGTAGGGCTCGCCGTCCTCGTCGATCTCCTGTGCGTAGACGCGGATCTCGAAGTTGGTGGGATC
>NZ_JARBCJ010000320.1:0-1979 GCF_028803055.1 Mumia sp. | reverse complement strand
CGAAGGGCTCTTCAACGACGCCACGGCTCTCGTCGCGTACCGGGTCGCCGTCGCGGCGGTCGTGGTCGGCACGTTCTCCCTGGGGCAGGCCGGTGCGGAGTTTGTGCTCGGTGCTCTCGGTGGAGTGCTCATCGGGCTCGCGATCGGGTGGGTCGCCACCCAGATCCGTGCCCGGATCTCCGATGCGCAGGTGAGCGTGACGATCTCCCTGCTGACCGGCTACGCGGCCTTCGTCCCGGCCGATGCCCTCGGCGCCTCGGGTGTGCTGGCGACGGTCACCGCAGGTCTCTACGTGGGCATCCGTGCACCGGGCATCCTCCCCGAGTCGAGGACGAGGCTCCAGGGGTTCTTCGTGTGGGACCTGCTCGACTTCCTCGTCAACGCGCTGCTGTTCGTACTCATCGGCCTGCAGCTCCCGACGGTGGTGGACTCGCTGGGGGACTACTCCGCCGCGGCCCTGACCGGCTATGCACTCGCCGTGGCGGGCGCGGTCGTCGGCGTACGGCTCGTGTGGTTCTTCACCGTGCCCTACCTGATCCGGGTGGTGGACCGCCGGCCGTCCCAACGTGCCCGACGGGTGGGCCCACGCCTCCGTCTGGTGCTGGCATGGAGCGGCATGCGCGGAGCCGTCTCCTTGGCGGTGGCGCTCGCGATCCCGCTGACCACCGACACCGGCGACGCCTTCCCGAGCCGTGACCTCATCGTGTTCCTCACGTTCGCCGTCATCCTGGTGACGCTCGTCGTGCAGGGCCTGACGCTACCCACGCTGATCCGCCGCCTCGGCATCACCTCGGCGGGGGAGGAGGAGGCGGAGGAGGTCCGAGGCCGTCTTGCGGCGGCGAGGGCGGCGCTGGCCGAGATGGACCGTCTCGAGGACCAGGACTGGACCCGCCCCGACTCGGTGGAACGGATGCGAGCGATGTACCGCTACCGCGAGGCCCGCTTCGCCGCCCGAGCGGGAAAGCGGGAGGACGAGGGGTACGAGGACCGGTCGCAGTCCTATCAGCGGATGGTTCGAGCCGTCCTGGACGCTCAGCGCCTCGCGCTGCTGCGCCTCCGAGGGGACGGAGAGATCTCGAACGAGGTCGCGAACCGCATCCTGCAGGACCTCGATCTGGAAGATTCTCGCCTGGAGATCTGATCCTTGGCATCCGTACGCCGCTGTCGGGCGAAGTACTAGTGAAGGGCCGGGTGACCGGCACACTCGACAGAGAGGCAGACTCATGAAGAGGAACCGGTTGGTCGGAGCGCTCGTCGCTCTCCTGACAGGCTTCGGGCTCGTCGCCGTGGCAACAGCGCCCGCCGAGGCCCAGACCCGGCCGCGGACCGGCTACACCCAGGTGGTCGTCGCGCCGGAGGTCTACTCCTTGATCGCCGGAGCGGGGATCACGCCGGCGCCGATCGAGGGCGCCAAGGCTGCTCCGTTCAGGGACACGCTCTCGGCGTCCTTCCCCATCACCGGCTACACCCTCGGCAAGCTGCGGATCAGGCACAGCGGCGGCCTCAGCCTCACTGCCGGGTCGTCGACCATCGCGCTGAAGAACTTCAACATCGACCTCGGTCGCCTGCGCGTGAGCGCGGAGGTCTCGGGGACCATCGGCAACGTCGGCCGCGCCGACCTGTTCACCATCGGATTCTCCAACCGTCTTCGGTACGGAGCTGTCCGTCTGCGGCTGACGGCGACGGCCGCAGGTGCACTGAACTCGACGTTCGGTGTCGACGCGTTCAGCGCCGGCGACACCTTCGGGTACGCCACGCCCAAGCCGTTCTCGCGGTTCTGATCTCCGCGGACCGGCGGGAGGGCATAGCACCCGGGGATCTCCCGCCGGTCCACGGTCAGCTCGTCGCCCGCTGCGCACGCAGCGGGCGAACGTGGGTACCGGACGGCCAGACCACCACGAGCTCGACACCGCCCGGCGTCTCGTGCCCTTCCTCGTCCGAGAGGGGCCGTTGACCGGCCCCTCACGCCGCCCAAAAGT
>NZ_JARBCJ010000031.1:0-21753 GCF_028803055.1 Mumia sp. | reverse complement strand
CAACAACGGCAAGCAGAACGACTGGTACGTCATCGAGCGCGTGACCGACCGCAGCGGCGAGGACGTCGTCCGCCACCAGGTCGCTCCGAAGCGGGCCTTCTCCGCGGCGGTCTCCGCCGACGTGACGAAGGCGCTCCAGGAGGTCGTGCAGGAGGGCAGCGGCACGAACGGCCGCACCATGTGCCCGACCGCCGGCAAGACCGGCACGGCGACGTTCCAGAAGACCGAGAAGGGCAAAGAGGTCGGCGACGCCCACGTCTCCAGCTCGTGGTTCGTCGGCTACACACCCAAGCTCGCCACCGCGGTGATGTACGTCCGCGGCAAGAACGGCAACGAGGCCCTCAACGGCTACATGCCGACGTTCTACGGCGGCCAGTACCCCGCCAAGACCTTCGCCAGCTTCATGGACAAGGTGCTCGACGGCGACGAGTGCGGCGAGTTCCCCGAGCCGGCCAACATCAAGTCGACCAAGGGCAAGACGTACGTCCCGCAGCCCACGGCGACGCCGGAGACGGAGAAGCCGCGCCCCGAGCGGCCGACCCGCCCGCCGCGTCCGAACCGCCCGCCGCGCCCGACGGAGCCCGAGCCGACGCTCCCCACCGAGCCCACCATGCCCACCGAGCCCACCATGCCGACCATGCCGACCATGCCGACGGAGCCCCCTGAGGAGACCGGCGGTCCCGGTGGCGGTGGCGGTCCCGGTGGCGGCGGATTCGGCGACTGACCATGGCGGAGCCGGCGGGGGGCCGGGTCCGACCGAACCGCTGGTGGACCCCGCTCCGGATCCTGCTGGCGACCGCCGTCCTCGTCGGGACGCTCGGCCTCGTCACCAAGACGCCCTGCGCGGTCGCGGACGGTGAGCGCTGGTTCTCCACGAGCCCGGTCCCGGCGGGGGCGTCGTACGCGCGGCTGTGCGCGAGCGAGCTTCCCGGAGAGTACGTGACCACGGGCCTCGCCGAGGGCGTCCTCCCGTGGTCCGACGACGGCGGGCGGTGGCCGGTCAACGCGGTGACGGTGCCCGTCGGCATCCTGCAGTACGGCGCAGCCTCGCTGGTCCAGGCCGTGACCGGTGCCGACCGTGCCGACCGCGGCGGCCGGGACCCGGACACGGTCCGGCAGGAGCCCGAGGTCCGCCGGGAGGCCGTCGCGTATACCGGCGTGGTCGCGCTCGGTTCGCTGCTCGCGCTGCTCCTCGCGCTCGTGGCGCTCGCCCGAGCCGCGCGCCGATCGCGCGTGCACGACGCCCTGCGCCCCTGGCCGACGTGGTCCGACCCCACGCTCTCGCTGATGCCGTTGGCGGCCTCGCCGGTGGTCGCGCTCTTGCTGGGGGTGGGCTGGGACCTCGTCGGGGTCGCCCTCGTCGCCTTCGGGCTCGCGGTCTGGACGTCGGGGCGGGCGCGTACGGCGGGTGTCATCCTCGCGGTCGCGACGCTCACCGCGTGGGGGCCGATCGTGGTGCTGGTCGCCCTGGCGGCCACGGCGCTCGTCCGGCACGCGCCTGCGGCCGGCCGGCTTATCGGGGTCGCGGCCGTGACCCTCGCGGTCGGCGGGCTGGCGTCGTACGTCGCCTCGTCGGGCGACGCCCTGACCGAGGTGGTCCGGCGGTGGCTCTATCGCGACGACGGAGTGGGATCGATCTGGGCGGTGCTGCGTGAGCTGGGTGCCGAACCCTCGACCGTCGCCGTCGCGGCGGTGGTGATCGGCGTCTCCGCCTTCGCGACCTCGCTCATGTTCCTCTACGCAGCCCGATCCGGTGACGTCGACCAGACCGCCCGCTACGCCTTCGGTCTCCTGGCGGCGCTGCTGCTGGTCGGCACGACGTACGCTCCGGGCTACGCCCTGTGGCTGCTCCCGCTCGCCGTGCTGGCGCACCCCGTGTGGCGCGACCTCCTGTGGTGGCAGGCGGCGGAGGTCTTCCTGGTCGTGGCGACCTGGTGGCACCTGGGCGACTCGACGAAGGCCGTCGACGGCTCACCCGACCTGGTGTACGTCGCGGCGATCGTGCTGCACGTCGTCGCGACGGTCTGGCTCGTCGCCCGGATGCAGATCACCGCTGCCGGCGGCGGCGTAGCGGCGGCCCAGGAGCCTGACGTGCTCGACCAGCTCGGGCGGTGAGTCGACCGAGAAGTCGAGCCCGAGCATCCCGACGTACACGGCGAGGATCTCGATGCTGTCGGCGCCGGTGACGAGGACGCACGTCTGCTCGTCGACGGCCTCCACGACCCCGACCGCGTCGTTGATGCGGGCACGGACCTCCTCGGCCGCTGCGGCGACGGTGACGCGGGCGTGCACCGACCAGCCTGCGGCAGCGACCTCCCTCACCACGAACGCGGTGTAGTCCCGTTCGTCCATCGGACGCGGGCCGAACCGTGGTTGCGGCATCGTGCTGATCTCCGCCCAGTCGATCCGCAGCGCCCGCCACGCACCGCCAGGGACCTCTCGGGCGACGAGGTACCACCGCCGCTGCCAGGTGACGACGCGGTACGGCTCCACGTCGAGCCGTTCGCCCTCGTACACGAGGCGGAGCTGCTCCTGGTCCCTAATCGCATCGGTGAGGCGCGAGAGGACCGCGGGGTCGATCTCGGGGTCCTCCACGTTGCTGTCGGTGTTGACGGGTCCGGCGCTGAGCGCGCTGGTCACCGTCGCGACCCGGCGGCGGAGACGGTCGGGCAGGACCTGCTCGAGCTTCGCGAGGGCACTCGCGCTGCTCTCCTCGATGCCGGCCACGCCGCTGGCGGTCCGTAGGCCGATCGCGACGGCGACCGCCTCGGCGTCGTCGAGGAGCAGCGGGGGGAGCTTCGCTCCAGGGCCGAGCCGGTAGCCGCCCGCCGGACCGCGGGCACCCTCGACGGGATATCCCAGCTCCCGCAGGCGGTCCATGTCGTGGCGGATCGTGCGAGGGGTGACCTGGAGGCGCTCCGCGAGCTCGGGGCCGGACCACGCGGGTCGCGACTGGAGGAGGCCGAGAAGGGCGAGCAGCCGGGCTGACGTCTCCAACATTCTCCGCATCCTCCCAGATTGAGGAATCTGACCGTCCTGAATGCGTCCTACCGTCCTTTCATGAGCACCGACGTGAGCGCGAGCGACGCCATCCGAACCTTCCGCATCGACGTCCCGCAGGCGGACCTCGACGACCTCGCCGCGCGCCTCGAGCGCACGCGGCTCCCGCAGCCAGCCCCTGGCGACGACTGGCACTACGGCGTCCCCAACGCCTATCTCCGCGAGGTCGTCGAGCAGTGGCGCCACGCCTTCGACTGGCGCGAGGTGGAGAGCCGGATCAACACCTACGACCAGTTCCTGACCGAGATCGACGGTCAGACGATCCATTTCCTGCACGTCCGGTCGGCCGAGAAGGACGCGACGCCGCTCCTGCTCGCGCACACCTACCCGGGCTCCGTGATCGACTTCCTCGACATGATCGACCCGCTGGTCGACCCCGTCTCGCACGGCGGTCGGGCGGAGGACGCCTTCGACGTCGTCGTGCCCTCGATGCCCGGCTTCGGCTACAGCCTGCCGGTCGTCGACCGGGGGTGGACGATGGCGCGGGTCGCGGCGGCGTACGACGTGCTCATGCGCCGACTCGGGTACGAGGCGTACGGCGTGCACGGGAGCGACGGTGGCGCGATGGTGTCGCGCGAGCTCGGCCTGATGCAGCCCGCCGGCTTCCTCGGGCTCCACGTCCTCCAGCTCTTCTCGTTCCCGTCGGGTGACCCGGCCGAGATGGAGGGCTTCGGGCCGAAGGAGTTCGCGGCGCTGGAGCACATGCAGTGGTTCCAGTCGATGGGCGGCTACAACGCCATGAACGGCTCCCGGCCGCAGACGGTGGCGGTGGGGGTCTCCGACTCACCGGTCGGGCAGCTCGCCTGGAACGAGCTGTTCATGTCGTTCGGCAACGGGACCAGCCTCGTGACGACCGAGCAGATCCTCGCCGAGGTCACCTTCGAGTGGTTGACCAACACGTCGGCGTCGGTCGGGCGCTACCACTTCGAGGAGGCGCGCCGCGACGCCGAGCCGCAGGTGAACCATGCCCGGACGGGAGTGTCGGTGTTCGCCGACGACTTCCAGACGCTCCGCGCCTTCGCCGACCGCGACAACAGCAACATCGAGCAGTTCACCGAGCACCCCGAAGGCGGGCACTACGCGATGCTCGAGCGGCCCCAGGTGGTGGTCGACGACCTGCGGACCTTCTTCGCGACGGCCTGAGCCGTACGACCGGGCCGATCCTCACGGGTCGGCCCGGTGCCGGCTAGGGGGCGTCGACGGCGTCGAACGTCGTGGTCGTCATGCGGACGTCGACCTCGACCTCCTCGCCGACCGCCGGCACCGCGACGCCGGCAGGGACGAGGATCATGCTCGCCTGCATGTGCGGCGGCTCGACGAACCAGCGCTGCTTGCCGGCGACGGTGAACGGCGACAGCGCGAGACCGGCGGCTCCGAGCCCACCCTTCGCCACCGAGGTCGCCCGCTGCTTCATCGTGCTGGCCGAGGTGGGAGCCTCGAGCCCGATGCCGTGCGAGGTCCCGCCGGAAACGATCAGGACGGTGCCACCGACCGGCATCGGACGTTGGCGGTAGCCGATCCGCTCGCCGCGCTCGACGACGTGGGAGTCGATCACGAGGCCGGTGACGCGGAAGGCGCCACGGTCTCCGAGCCAGAGCGCGGTGCCGACGCGGGGGCGCACGACGAGTCCCGGGCGACGCTCGGCGAGGGTACGGACCTCACGGTCGGTCAGGTGGGAGACGGTGAAGACAGGCGTGCCAGAGACGGCGGGTGCGAGCTTCGACGCCTCGAAGGCAGCAGCCCAGCTGTCGGCCTCGGACAGGTTGTCCTCCGAGAGCGGCAGGTGGATCGAGAACCCGATCAGCCGCAGCCGGCCCAGGTTGTCGGCGACCGACGTCAGCGCGTGCCGGTCGACGCCGTGGCGCGCCATCGAGGTCTCGCCCTCGACGACGATCCGGGTGCCTTCCGGCGCCTCGGTGCGCAGCAGCTCCAGGTCCTCGACCCGACTGACGGTGTGCACCACGCGCGGGTCGTACATCCGCTCCGTGCGCACCGTGTCGGCCCAGAACGGGCGCCAGGGGGTCATCACGTGGATGTCGCCGCCGAAGCGGGGGAGGACGTCGACGAGCTCGGCGTACGTCCCCACCGCGACCGTGTCCGTGCCGAGCCAGTCGGCCCGCCGTGCCAGCGCGCGGTTGCCGAACCCGTACCCGTTGCCCTTGATGACCGGGATGATGCCGTCGTACAGCTCCGCGGTGCCGCGCAGGTGCGCGCGCCAGCGTTCGCCGTCGACGTGGAGAGTGAGCGTCATGGTCAGCCTTCCTCAGCGGCGCTTCATGTACTGCTGGAATGCGAGGTACAGCAGCCGGTTGATCGGCAGGTCCCACTCGCCGGCGTACTCGACGGCCTCTCCGCCGGTGCCGACCTTGAACTGGATCAGACCGACGTGGCTGTCCTCCGGGTCGAGCGTGTCGGTGATGCCGCGCATGTCGTAGACGGTGCAGCCGGCAGCGAGCGCATCGCGGATCATCCGCCACTGGATCGCGTTGGAGCCGCGGACCTCGCGCTTGGCGGTCGTGGAGGCTCCGTAGGAGTACCACGCGTGCTGGCCGACGCGCACCATCGTCGTCGCCGCGACGAGATCACCCTCGTGCCGTGCGAGATAGAGCCGCATCCGGTCGGGGTCCTCGGCGTTGAGTGCGTCCCACATCGTCTGGAAGTACGCGAGGGGTCGCGGCGTGAAGTGGTCGCGCTCCGCGGTCTCGGCATAGATCGTGTGGAAGGCGGCGATGTCGTCCGCGCCGCCCAGCGTGACCTCGACGCCGGCCTTGTCGGCCTTCTTGATGTTGCGCCGCCACAGCTGGTTCATCCCGCGCAGCACGGCCTCCTCGGAGCGAGGGGCGCCGTCGGCGTCGACGAGCGGCAGCCAGAAGTTGTACTTCGGCTGGCCGGCCGTGAAGCCGCCCTCGCCGACCTGCTCCCGCCAGCCGAGGCGGTGCAGCTCCGACGTGACCGCGATCGCGCGGGGGTCGGTCGCCGCGGCCGGAGCGTCGCCGAGGGTGCGCAGCGCCGGATCGGCGACCGCCTTCTTGACCGTCGCCGCGTCCCACCGGCGCAGCACGACCGGGGGCCCCATCCGGACGCCGAACGCGCCGCGGCCCGTGAGGTGCTTCACCATCGGGTCGAGCCACGCAGCCAGGCCGCCGGGGCCAGCGGCTGCGGAGGCGAAGTCGATGCTCGGCCCCTCGGGGAGGTACGCGAGGTACTTCGCGACCTTCGGGAGCTTGCGGTAGAGCACCAGACCGGCGCCCACGATGTCCCCGCCGTCGAACCACCCGATCGACTCACCCCTCCACTCCGACTTCACCGCGGCCCACGCCGGGGTCTGGAGGAAGCTCGCCGAGGGGAGGGAGGTCAGGAACGCCAGGTGGTCGGCGGTGCTGATCGTACGGACGCTGAGAGACACGGCCCCGAGGCTACCGGAGGCCCGCTGACGTCCACCGGGCTACGTCAGCGGGGACCGGCGGGGCGCGGCCGGCGTGACGATCAGCGTCATCCCCGCCTCCGCCGGAGTCCGGTCGCCCTTGCGGTGGTTGCACCGCAGGCACGCGGCGACCGCGTTCTCCCACGTCAGCAGCCCACCGCGGGACCGGGGAAGGATGTGGTCCACGGTCTCCGCCGGCCCGCCGCAGTAGCCGCAGTGCCGGTCGCGCGCCTTGACCGCGCCCTTGGTGCACAGCGGCGTGCGGGCGTGCACCCAGCGCATCACGACGTAGCGGACCAGGCGCAGCACCTTGGGTACGGGGAACGGACCGAACCGGGCCTCGGGGTGGGCCTCCTCGACGACCGCCACCTCCCGCACGAGCATCCGGATGGCGTGTCGCAGGGACACCCGCTGGAGCGGCTCGTAGCTGGCGTTCAGGACCAGCACGGTCCGTTGACGGCGCGTGCCTGTGGCGTGGTGGCTCACCACCACGGGCTCGGCGACAGCTGTCATGGTCACCCGCCTCTCTGGCCCACGTCCGTCCAGCCTGCGTGCGATCAGCGTAGCCCGTCCTGCCGGGCGAGAGCGCGTGCTCAGGACTCAGCGCGGCGGCTGTTTGCGGGGCGCGAGGCGGACGTGGGGCAGTGCGGGGGCGGGAAGCGCGGCTCCGTCCCACGCGGCGGGGAACGGTCCGTACGCGTCAGGGTCGCCGCTGCCGTCCACCTGAGCCGTCCACGCCTGCCGGAACCGCACGATCTCGTCGTGGTCACGGCCGACGAAGTTCCACCACATGACGATCTCCTCGTCGAGCGGCACGCCACCGATGAGGACGACCCGGCCGTCCGTCTCGCCGGTGCGCAGCACCAGCGTCGTACGCCCGACCGGCCGGTACGCGAGAGCGGCCGGTTCCACGTGCGTGCCGTCGACGTCGACCGGCCCGAGATCGACGAGAACGCCGTGCTCGTACGCCGGGTCGAGGTCGAAGCGGACCTCGGCACGCGCCGGCAGGGCGATCTCAGCCGCGACGAGGGGCGTGAACGTGGTGACCGGCGAGGAGGCGCCGGCGAAGTCACCGACGAACGTCCGCACGGTGGCAGCACCGAGGCGCACCGGCAGGGTGGCGAAGTGCTCGAACGCCCGGTCGCCGAAGCGGTCGGGGGCCGGGAGCGCCGTCCACAGCTGGACTCCCCGCAGCGTCGTGGTGTCGGCGGTCGAGTACTCCGAGTGCGCGATCCCCCGACCGGAGGTCATCAGGTTGACCTCGCCGGGCCGGATGCGCGTGACCGACCCGACCGTGTCCCGGTGCTCGACCTCGCCGTCGAACAGCCAGGTCACAGTCTGGAGACCGGTGTGGGGGTGGCCGGGCACCGCCATCCCGCCGGACTCGCTGACGTCGTCCGGTCCGTAGTGGTCGGCGAAGCACCAGGCCCCGATCAGCGAGCGCAGGCGCTGGGGGAGCGTACGGCGCACCGTCATCGCCCGTGGTCCACCCAGGGGGACGAGCCGAGGCTCGAGCAGCTCCACCTCGGCCTCGTCCGACGAGGGCGGCACGGTGATCTCCTGAGGGTCGCGCTCGGTGTCGCTCATGCGACCAGTGTCAGGGACGTCGGGCACGGCACGCACGTGTTCGCCAGCGGCAAAACCCGTGCCGTCGCGCCCCCACCTTCCCCTACCGTGGGATTTCAAACCCGCCTCGTCAGGAGTTGTGTCATGTCCGACGGCCCCACCCCAGTTCGCACGATCGCCGCCCGGGCGGTGGACCTGCGCAAGACCTACGGCAAGCAGGAGGCGGAGGTCCGAGCCCTCGACGGGGTGAGCATCGACGTCTACGAGGGCGAGTTCACCGCCGTGATGGGCCCGTCCGGCTCCGGGAAGTCGACCCTGATGCACCTGCTCGCCGCGCTCGACAACGCGACCAGCGGCTCGGTCTTCATCGGCGACACGGAGCTCTCGGGGCTCAACGACAAGCAGCTGACGCGCCTGCGGCGCGACGACGTCGGATTCGTCTTCCAGGCCTTCAACCTCGTGCCGACGCTCACAGCCGAGGAGAACATCCTGCTCCCTCTGTCGATCGCCGGCCGCAAGCCCGACCCGGCCTGGTACGACGAGGTGATCGACACCGTCGGGCTGCGCGACCGCCTGCGGCACCGTCCCAACGAGATGTCGGGCGGCCAGCAGCAGCGCGTCGCCGCGGCGCGTGCTCTGGTCGGCCGACCCACGATCGTCTTCGCCGACGAGCCCACGGGCAACCTCGACTCGACCTCGGGTGCCGAGGTCCTGAGCTTCCTCCAGCACAGCGTCCGCGAGCTCGGGCAGACCGTCGTGATGGTGACCCATGACCCGGTCGCCGCGTCCTACACCGACCGGGTCGTCTTCCTCGCCGACGGCAAGGTCGTCGACGAGATGCGGGCGCCGACCCCGGAGACCGTGCTCGAGCGGATGGCCAAGATCCAGATGCGCGCGCTCGAGACGGCTGCTGCGGCCGAGGGCGGTGCCGCCTGATGCTGCGGGTGACGCTGCGCAACCTGCTGGCGCGCAAGGTGCGCCTGCTGATGAGCGCGTTCGCGATCGTCCTCGGCGTCGCGTTCGTCGCCGGCACCCTCATCTTCACCGACACGATGAGCAAGTCCTTCGACGGCATCATCGAGGGATCCACTGCCGACGTGACCGTCCGTGCCGAGGGCACCGGGAGCTGGGAGCAGGCGCCGAGCGCCGACACCCGCACCATCCCGGCGTCCGTCGTCGACGAGCTGCGTGAGCTCCCCGGCGTCGCCCGTGCCGACGGCACGGTGCAGAGCCAGTCGCTGACGCTCGTCGGATCCGACGGCAAGCTGGTCGCGGGCTTCGGACCCCCGACGCTGTCGTTCAACTACGACGAGGCGCCCGCCATGACGGGCGAGCAGATGGTCGTCGTCTCCGAGGGCCGGCCACCGTCCGCCGACGGCGAGGTGGCGATCGACGCCACGAGCGCCGAGAAGGGCGGGTACGAGGTCGGCGACACCGTGACGTTGGTGTCCGCCGGTGACCAGCCCACGCTCGAGGCCACACTGGTCGGCCTCGCGCAGTTCGGCGGAGGATCGATGGCCGGTGCATCGCTGGTGCTCTTCGACGTCGGCTACGCCCAGGACCTCTTCCTCGACGGCAAGGACGTCTACAACGCGGTCTCCCTCACCGCTGACGACGGTGCGACGCCGCAGGAGGTGGCGTACGAGGCGGAGAAGGTGCTGCCCGACGGGTTCGAGGCCGCCACCGGCGACGCCGTCGCTGCGGAGAGCGAGGACGCGATCGGTGAGATCCTCGGGTTCCTGACGACGATTCTGCTCGTGTTCGCGGGCATCGCGATCGTGGTCGGCACCTTCCTCATCATCAACACGTTCTCCATCCTGGTCGCACAGCGCAGCCGCGAGCTGGCGCTGCTGCGGGCCCTCGGTGCCTCGCGGCGGCAGGTGAGCCGGTCCGTGCTGATCGAGGCGCTCGTGGTGGGTCTCATCGGATCGACCGTCGGCGTGCTGCTCGGGATCGGGCTCGCCCACGGTCTGACGGCGCTCTTCAAGAGCTTCGGCCTCGACGTGAGTGACACGCCATTGGTGATCTCGCCCCGCACGTGGGTCGTCGGCTACGTGGTGGGTCTGCTGGTGACGCTTGTCGCCGCCTACCTGCCGGCCCGCCGGGCGTCGCGGGTCGCGCCGGTCGCGGCCATGCGTGACGACGTCGCGCTGCCGGAGTCGTCGATGCGTCTGCGGATGCTCGTCGGCGCGGTTCTCGTCGTCATCGGCGCGGGCCTGGTGTGGCTCGGGCTCTCCGGGGTCGACAACGGCGCGTGGTACGTCGGGGGCGGCGTCCTCGCGATCCTCATCGGCGTCTCGCTGATGAGCCCGCTGCTCAGCCATCCCGTCCTCGTCGCGCTCGGCGGCCTGTTCCGCCCGTTCGGTCTCGTGGGACGCATGGCGACCCAGAACGCGCTGCGCAACCCGCGCCGTACGGCCGCGACGGCCTCGGCGCTCATGATCGGGCTGACTCTCGTGACGACGATGAGCATCCTGGGCTCGTCGGTCAACAAGTCGGTCGACGTCGGTGTCACCAAGGAGTTCACGAGCGACTTCCTCCTCACCAACCCGGTCGGGGCTCCGTTCTCGACGTCGATCGCGGAGGAGATCCGCGGCATCGACGGTGTCGGAGACGTGGTGGAGGCGCAGTTCGTGCCTGCCTCCGTCGAGGGCTCCTTCGCCGGCCTGACCGCGACCGATCCGGCCGAGCTCTTCTCGATGTTCGAGCTCGACGCCACGGCGGACACGCTGGCCGCCGACGAGGTCGCGGTCCGGGAGGACACCGCAGAGGAGCGAGGCCTCGAGGTGGGGGACACGATCGAGGTCACCACGCAGTCCGGTGACTACCCGATGACGGTGGCCGGCACGTTCCCCGAGTCCAACGTCGTCTCCAACTACGTCACGTCGTTCGGGTTCGTGGACCGCGTCAAGCTCAGCCGCGAGGACTCCTTCGTGGCGGTCACCGCCGCGCCGGGGAGGTCGGGAGCCGACATCGAGGACCCCGTGCGCGACGTCGTGGCCGACATCCCGACCGTGGTCGTCCAGACCCAGGACGAGTTCATCGAGTCCCAGCGCGACCAGATCAACACGATCCTCATGCTGATCAACGCGCTCCTCGGGCTGGCGATCGTGATCGCGGCCCTGGGCATCGTCAACACCCTCGCGCTGAGCGTGATCGAGCGGACGCGCGAGGTCGGGCTCCTCCGGGCGGTCGGGATGAGCCGACGGCAGCTGCGTCGGATGGTGCGGCTGGAGGCGGTGGCGATCGCGGTCCTGGGTGCGGTGCTCGGCATCGCGATGGGCCTGGTGTTCGGCGTGGTCCTGCAACGGGCGCTCGAGGACGAGGGGATCACCGAGCTCTCGATCCCGTACACGACCCTGGTCGTCTATGTCCTCATCGCGGCGGTGGTGGGCGTGCTCGCGGCGGTGTTCCCGGCACTGCGGGCCTCGCGCCTCAACGTGCTGCGGGCCATCGCGACCGAGTAGGCCACGTGCGGCGGGGCTGGGCCGCGCGTGATCACGTCACGGCGGAGAGCCCCGCCGCCAGGGCGAACCCGATCACCGCGGCCAGCCCGGCCCTGTCCTGCACCTTCGCCCGGGCCTCCGGCACCATCGCCCCGACCAGCATCACCAGCAGGGCGCCGGCGGCGAACCCGTCCACCACCCCTTCGAACCGGTCCGCGGTGACGCGCGAGGCGGCATACCCCAGGCCGCTCGCCGGCGGCACGCATGTCCGTCGCCGAACCCATCGCCTCCGGAAGGTTGGACACGAAGACCGCGACGAGGAGCACCGTGCTGACCTCACCCCGCCGATCCGCTGGACCCAGCGGTCGGCCACGAAGTACGCGACGGCTCCGAGCGTCAGCCCCACGGTCAGCGCGACCGCACCTCCGAACTCCAGTGCCTGTGGGAACAGCTCGTACGAGATGCTGGCGAGGAGCTCCTCGCCATGCTGCCGGTCGGCGATTTGGGACCCGCGGGGGTGCCCCGATAGACTGAGTCGGTTGCCCGGCCACCATCCGGTGTGCTCGGGCAGCTCGATGCAACCCTCCTGTCACGGAAAGACCGTGACCGTACAGACCGAAGGAGGTGGAGTTGCCTTGCGTCACTACGAAGTCATGGTGATCCTCGATCCCGACCTCGACGAGCGCACGGTCGCCCCGAGCCTGGACACGTACCTCAACGTGGTGCGTCAGGACGGCGGTACCGTCGACAACGTCGACATCTGGGGCAAGCGTCGTTTTGCCTACGAGATCAACAAGCGGTCCGAGGGCATCTACGCCGTGGTCGACCTGACCGCGACGCCCGAGACCGTCAAGGAGCTCGACCGTCAGCTCACGCTGAACGAGTCCGTCATGCGTACGAAGGTCATCCGGCCCGAGAAGTGACGGACGCCCGACAGGTCGTCCCCAGCAGGTCCGTCCCGGTGGTTTCCACCGGGGGCGTGCAGGGGGTCGCCTCTGTCGGAGTCTTGATGTTGACTGCTAGCCAGCAGACATCCCGCGAACGTTGGAGTGAGACATGGCAGGCGAGACCGTCATCACCGTCGTCGGCAACCTTGTGGACGAGCCCGAGCTGCGGTTCACGCCGTCCGGCGCAGCGGTTGCCAACTTCCGCATCGCCTCGACGCCGCGCACCTTCGACCGTCAGAGCGGCGAGTGGCGCGACGGCGACACGCTCTTCCTGGGCTGCGCCGTGTGGCGCCAGGCCGCGGAGAACGTGGCCGAGTCGCTGCAGAAGGGCATGCGTGTGATCGTGCAGGGACGCCTCAAGTCCCGGCAGTACGAGACCCGCGAGGGCGAGAAGCGCACCGTGTTCGAGATCGACGTCGACGAGGTCGGCCCGAGCCTGCGCAGTGCCACCGCCAAGGTCACCAAGGCCTCTCGCTCCGGTGGAGGTGGAGGCGGCGGCTACCAGCAGGGTGGCGGCGGCCAGGGCGGGTTCAGCGGCGGAGGCCAGTCGGCCCCGGCCAACGACCCGTGGTCCTCTCCCGCCCCGCAAGGCGGCAACGCTGGCAACGATCCGTGGGCGAGCACGCCCTCCGGCTCGAACGACGAACCCCCGTTCTGAGTCGTCGGATCTGAAGAACACTCAAGGCGGTCTTTCGACCGTCACGTCATTCCGACCCGTCCTGCGGGTCGGGCTCACCGGAAGGGAGCACCACAATGGCTGCCAAGCCCCCCATTCGTAAGCCGAAGAAGAAGAGCAACCCGCTCAAGGCTGCGAAGATCACCTACATCGACTACAAGGACGCCACCCTCCTGCGGAAGTTCATCTCCGACCGCGGCAAGATCCGCGCTCGCCGCGTCACGGGTGTCTCCGTCCAGGAGCAGCGCAAGATCGCCACGGCGATCAAGAACGCCCGCGAGATGGCGCTGCTGCCTTACACCTCCACCGGTCGCTGATCGTCGGGGAAGGGACAACACCATGAAGCTCATCCTCACGCACGAGGTCACCGGCCTCGGTGCCCCCGGCGACATCGTCGAGGTCAAGGGCGGCTACGGCCGCAACTACCTCCTGCCCCGCAACTTCGCCATCCGTTGGACGAAGGGCGCGGAGAAGCAGGTCGAGTCGATCAAGAAGGCTCGCGACTCGCGTGCGATCCACGACCTGGACGGCGCGACGGCGCTCAAGCAGAAGCTCGAGTCCAACGCTGTCAGCGTCCCGGCTCGCGCCGGTGCCGAGGGCCGCCTGTTCGGTGCCATCACGGTGTCGGACGTCGCCACCGCGCTCGAGGGCGCCGGCGCCAACGTCGACAAGCGTCGGATCGAGATCGGCAACCCGATCAAGACGGTCGGCACGTACGACGTGCAGGTGCGCGTGCACCCCGAGGTCACCGCAAAGGTGACCATCAACGTGGTCGCCGCCTGACCCGCTGCTCACACAGACGAAGGGCCCGTCACCCTCGGGTGGCGGGTCCTTCGTCGTCTGGCGTGACTCGAACGCTGACGGCAGCCCTGGTTACCCCCCATGATGGGGATTGCCCGATTCCACTCCCCCGGAAGGACATCATGAACAAGACCATCGGCCGACCGTCTCGAGGAGGCGGCGTCCTCGCCGCTCGAGACCAGAACCAGGCGGTCAACACGAGCGTCTTCGCCCAGGCACTCGCGGCGATGCGGATCGCTTTCGGGCTCACGTTCCTGTGGGCCTTCCTCGACAAGCTGTTCGGCCTCGGATTCTCGACGCCCAGCGAGGGAGCGGTGATCAACGGCGGGAGCCCGACCGACGGCTACCTCTCCAACGTGCCCGACGGCCCGTTCGAGGACCTCTACCACTCGCTCGCCGGCGTGTGGCTGGTCGACGTCCTGTTCATGCTGGGACTGCTCGTCGTCGGCATCACGCTGACCCTCGGCATCGCGATCCGGATCGGCGCGCTCGTCGGTGTCCTGCTCTACGTGATGATGTGGACCGTCGTGCTTCCGCCGGAGAACCACCCGATCCTCGACGAGCACATCCTCGGCGCCCTCGGCGTCGCGGTCGTCGGTCTCGGTCTCGCCGGGGACACGTGGGGTCTCGGTCGCTGGTGGGGCGCGCAGAAGGCAGTGCGGAAGAACCCCGTCCTCAGGTGACGTGAACGTGTCATGACATGGGCCACCCGGTCGTCTGACCGGGTGGCCCTGTCGCGTTCAGGAGTCCGGGTCGGTGCGCGCCGCGAGGTCGGTGACCACGGCCCGGAGATCCCCGGTGCTGCCGACGCGGCGTTGGTGGTCGGCGCCGTTGCCGTCGCGCAGGATCCGGTCGATCCCTGCACAGACCAGGTCGGTGTCACCCGTGGCCGCCAGCGCGTCGGCGACGTGCTCGACGAGACCTCCCAGCACCTCTGCAGCGGGGCGCTGCTGTCGCGAGCGAGGATCGAGCAGGGTGTCGGACAATCCATACCGTGCCGCCTGCCAGCGAGCACCGCGCAGGAGCTCGACGCGCCAGGGGTCGAGCGGCTTCCCGTCGGCCCAGGCACGCGCCTCGGTCTCGACCAGCGCGCGGCACAGCCCGGCGAGCAGCACACCGTCGCGGACGTCGGTGCACACGTCGGTGACGCGGAGCTCGACCGTCGGGTACGAGCGGGCGCGACGAACGTCGAAGTAGACCATGCCCTCGTCCAGAGCGGCGCCCGAGGTGATGAGCTCCTCCACGGCGACGTCGTACGTCGCGGCGTCGCCGAACAGCTCGACCGGTCCTGCCGTCGGCCACTCCGTCCACCGGCGCGAGCGCCAGCTGGCGTGAGCGGTGTCGCGGCCGTCGTCGTACGGCGAGTTGGCGCTGAGCGCGAGCAGCACCGGCAGCCACGGGCGTACGCGGTCGATGACGCCGACAGCCTCCTCGTCGTCGTGGATGTCGACGTGCACGTGCATCCCGCAGACGGCGGCGCTCTCGCCGATCGCCCCGAACTCGTCGAGCATCCGCTCGTACCGTGCCTTCGGGGTGACCTCGGACTCGCCGCTCGGCAACGGGGACGTGCCGGAGGCGATGGCCGCGGCTCCCGCGGCTCGTGCGGCCGCAACCGTCTGACGGCGTACGTCGTGGAGGTCGGTCGCCAGGTCGGTGAGCCGCGCGTGCGGTGAGGTCATGGTCTCGAGCTGTTCGAGGAACAGCTCGTGCTCCAGATCCGCGTCACCGTCGTGGCGCCGTAGCGCGCGTTGAGAGACCGTCTTCGTGAGGCCCGTGGCCGGGTCGACGAGGAGCAGCTCTTCCTCGATTCCCATCTTTCGCATCGCCAAAGTGTCGCGGCTCGGGGCCGCGTGCGCAGACTCAGCGGAGCAAGGGAGCGATCGGTGAGGAGTCGATCATCGCGTGCAGCACCGCGACGTCCTCGTACACCTCGACCGCGCCGGCGCCACGCAGCTCGCCCGGGCCACTCCCTCCGCTGCGGACGGCGAGGAACGGGACTCCGACCCGTTGCGCGGCGATGCCGTCCCACACGGCGTCGCCGACCATGACGGCGCGGCCGGCCTCCACGCCGACGGCGGCGAGCGCGACCTGGACGATGTCGGGCTCTGGCTTGGCCTCCGCGACGTCGTCGGCGTTGGTGACCGCGTCCACCAGGTCGTCGCAGTCCAGTGCCTCACGCAGTCGCTCGAGCTCGTGGGGTGGGGCGGACGTCGCGAGGACGATCAGGGCGCCGCGGTCGCGGATCTCCCGCAGCAGCGGTCGCACCCCGTCGAATCGACGCAGCTCGCCGGCCAGCTCGGCGTACTGGGAGGCGTGCAGATCCTTCGCCGCCGCCCGGGCCGCGTCGTCCGCGTCACCGGCGAGGTCGTCGAGGAGGCGGCTGTTGTCCATGCCGATCGCGCGGTGGATCCGCCAGGTGTCGACGGTGATCCCTGCCTGGCGGAACGCCGTCGTCCAGGCCCGCACGTGAAGGTAGTTCGAGTCCATGAGGGTCCCGTCGATGTCGAAGAGGACCGCGGTGCGTGCTCCGTCAGTGGTCATGGTTCAAGAATCGAGCGGGACTAGGCTTTGCGCACACGATGACCGATGACTCGGCGCCATCGGGCCGGTCTCCCGATTGACAGCATGGACGTCGGCCGGTTCGCTGGGCCTACGAGAGAGGTGGAGCGATGCGCGCGATGTGGAAGGGCACGATCTCGTTCGGCCTGGTCACGATCCCGGTCAAGATGTACGGCGCGACGTCCACGCACGACATCTCCTTCCGTCAGGTCCGACGGAGCGACGGGTCGCGCGTGAAGTACAAGCGTGTCGCCGAGGCGGACGGCGAGGTCGTCGACTACGGCGAGATCGCCAAGGGCTACGAGCTCCCCGACGGACGGATGGTCGTCCTGACCGACGACGACATGGAGGAGCTGCCGCTGCCCACCAAGAAGGTGGTCGACGTCCTCGAGTTCGTCCCGCTGGAACAGATCGACCCGATCTTCCACAACAAGAGCTATTACCTCGAGCCCGACACGAACGCCGGTCTCAAGCCGTACCTCCTGCTCCGTGAGGCGCTCGAGGCCTCCGACATGGTCGCGGTCGTGAAGGTGACGATCGGCACACGCGAGCAGCTGGCGACCATCAGGGTGCGCGAGGACGTCCTCACGCTGAGCACGTTGATGTGGGCTGACGAGATCCGCAAGCCCGAGTTCTCCTTCCTCGGAGAGGACGTGCAGCTGCGACCCCAGGAGATCAAGATGGCGCAGTCGTTGGTGGCCAGCATGGAGGCCGACTTCGACCCCGAGCAGTACCACGACGAGTACGAGGTCGCCCTCGACGAGCTGGTCGCGGCGAAGCTCGAGGGCAACGAGGTCGTGCAGCCGGCCGTCGGCGAGGGCGCGGAGCAGCCTGACAACGTCGTGGACCTGATGTCCGCTCTCCAGGCGTCGATCGACCGGGCGAAGAAGGGCGAGGGTGAGGCCGTCGCCGGGGTGGACGCCGACGAGAAGGACGAGGCCGACGGGGCCGACGAGAAGCCCGCCAAGAAGGCCGCGGCGAAGAAGGGCTCTACCAAGAAGGCCCCGGCGAAGAAGACGACCGAGAAGAAGACGGCGGCCAAGAAGACGACCGCCAAGAAGACCCCGGCGAAGAAGCCCGCAGCCAAGAAGACGGCCGCCAAGAAGGCTTCCTGACGCGCTCAGGATGACACGCCGGGGCCGGCCGCTCGTTGATCGTGTCAGTGCCGAGAGGGACACTCGAAGCGTGGGGGATACCCCGTCCCGTACGAGAGGTGAGCACGCATGATGTCCGAGATGGTCGCGATCTGCACCGACTGCGCTGCCGAGTTCGGCGTGGCGGACGGGTGGCTCGACCGGTGCGCAGAGTGCTGCGCTGTGCGCGACGACCACCTTTCCGGTCTCCACACGGCGTACGCGAAGGGCTGCACCGACTGCGATCGTGCCGACGACGCGCCTCGCGCGGGAGTGCACGCCGCCTGACCGCCGAGTGCGCCTAGACCGCGCCGACCACCATCCAGCGGTCGGTCCGTTCACGTAGCACCAGCGTCACCATCCGCGCGAGCATGAAGCCCGCGTACGCCACCCAGAGCCACGTCAGCCCTGCGTCGAGCATCCACACGGCGACGGCGAGCGGGGCGTACGCGATCAGGGTCACGACTCCGGCCCACGCGAGATAGGCCCCGTCGCCGGCTCCGATCAGCACGCCGTCGAGGACGAAGACCACTCCGGACACCGGCTGCGTGAGCGCGATCACGACGAGCGCTCCGACGATCAGGTGCTGGACGTCGGGGTCGGAGGTGAAGAGCTTCGGCAGCCAGGGAACCGACGCCAGCAGCAGCACCGTGGCGACGACACCCGAGGCGACACCCCAGCCGATCATCCGGCGCGTGGTCGCTCGGGTCCCCGTGACGTCGCCCGCCCCCAGCGAGCGGCCCGTCAGCGTCTGTCCGGCGATCGCGATCGCGTCCAGCGCGAACGCCAGGATCGAGACGATGGTCACCGCGACCTGGTGGGCGGCCAGTGCCGCCGAGCCCATCGTCGCCGCGACCGCCGTCGCAATCAGGAGGGCGGCGCGCAGGGTGAGCGTCCGGACCACCAGCGCCACCCCTGCACGCGCGGCCTCATGGATGCCCGCGCGGTGGGGCCGGACTGGTGCGCGCTGGGCCCGGACCGCACGGACCACGACATACCCGAGGAACAGTCCCGACCCGAGCTGGGCCACGGTGGTGCCGATCGCCGCCCCTCGGATCCCCATGTCGAGCCCGTAGACGAGGACGAGGTTGAGGATCACGTTGACCACGTTGGCCACGATCACGGTGTAGAGGGGCGTCTTGAGGTCTTGGAGGCCACGAAGCACCCCGGTCGCCGCGAGGACCACGAGCATGGCCGGGATGCCGGGAGCAGCCCACACCAGATAGGTGACGGCCTGGTCCGCGACCACGTCCGACGGTCCGAACGCGCCGACGATGAGGGAGGCGCCTGCTCCGGCCAGCAGCGCGGCCAGGGCGCCGATGAGGACGGCGAGCCACAGACCGCTCATGCCCGACGCCATCGCCCCCCGCAGGTCGCCCGCGCCGATGTGGCGTCCGACCGAGGCGGTGGTGCCGTACGCGAGGAACACGCAGAGTCCGACGAAGGTCTGCAGGACCGTCGACGCGATCGCGAGCCCGGCGAGCGGGTCGGTCCCGAGGTGGCCGATGATCGCGGTGTCCGCGGCCAGCATGAGGGGCTCGGAGACGAGCGCTGCGAACGCGGGGACGGCGATCCGGAAGATCTCGCGGTCGCGTGCGTCCAGGTGCAGCCTCACGCCGACCAGTCTGGCTCAATCGCGGCCGCGGTCGGCTCGGGGGGACTCCCGGGTGCCCGCCTCAGTTCTGGACGTCGCGCCGGCGGAACCCGACGAAGCCCGCCGTCGTCAGCGCGGCCGCCACCAGGGTGAGACACAGGATCGGCGTCCACGCCACGTCGTCGAGCGGGACGAGCGCCAGATGAGAGAAGGGGGACAGGTCCGTGATCCAGTCGGGAAACTTCAGCAGCGGTCCGAAGAACATCACGACAGCAGCGAAGCCGATGCCGAGCCAGCCCAGCGAGGCCAGACGCGGGACGAAGCCGACGAGGAGCACCGTGAGGCCGATCATCACCCAGATCGCGGGGGCATAGGTGAGGGCCGACCACGCCTCCGGCCCGACCCTGTCGTACGACCCCGAGACCACCCCGTACATCCATCCGGTCGCCGCCCCCGCGAACACGACGCCCACCGTGGAGGCGATGACCGCGAGCGCGACGTGGCTCGCGAGGTACGTCCGGCGGCGCAGGGCCGTCGCCAGCACGGGTTCGGTCCTTCCGGCCGTCTCCTCGGCGCGGGCGCGGAGCGTCACCGCGACCCCGAACGCGGCGGTGATGATGGCGAGCATCAGCGTCGCGCTGCCGTAGAAGCCGTCGATCAGGGCCCTGCCGCCCGTCTCCCCACCCGTCAGCGACCCCGACAGGTCGCTGTCGCCGACGAGGTCGCCGACGTCGTCGCCGATGGTGCCGTACGCGGCGCCGCCGAAGGCCAGCCCGACCAGCCAACCGATGACGGCCGGGCGTTGGAGCCGCCACGCGAGCTCGTACGCCCCGCCTCGCCAGTCCTTCGACGCTGGACCGCGGCGGGGGGCGACGAGCCCCGCACCGAAGTCGCGGCGGTCGTGGAGGACATGAGCGACGGCGATCGACACGAACGTCGCCCCGAGCAGCAGGAGAGCCGGCCACCACCGTTCGTCGGCGAAGGCGCGCATCTGCTGGCCCCAGCCGATCGGTGAGAGCCACGTCGCCGCGTTGTCGCCGACGTCGCCGACGGCACGCAGTGCGTACGCCACGCCGATCGCGGCGCCGCTCAGCCCCCAAGCGCCGCGGCTCGTGCTGCTGATCTGGGCGAAGATCAGCGCCAGTCCCATGAACACCATCCCGGTGAGGCCGCAGGCGCATCCCAGCGCCCACGACCCCTCGGCGGGGAGCCCGCACGCGATGAGAAGGAGCGCGATCGCGGCGATGAGCGTGAGGTTCGCGGCCGTGGCGACGGTGACCGCTGCGGCGCTGGGGGCCGCGCGACCGACGGCGCCGGCACGGACGAGCTCGTCAGCGCCGTTCTCCTCGCCGGCGCGCGTCTGGCGCACGATCAAGAACGTGCTCATCAGGCCGGCGAGGACCGCGCCGAACGCCGAGGTCTGCCAGGCGGTCTGCCCACCGATCGTGTCGAGGGCGTACTCGGGGCCGGCGATGGCGATGATCGCGGCGTTGCCCGAGAGGCTGGCGGCGAGCTGATCGAGGTCCGCCTGCGTGGGGTAGGTGGCCTCGAGCGCGAGCGCCTGGACGGGGTAGAGCGAGGTGATGCCGAGGATCCACCACACGAGCGCCATCCGTGACCGGCGCAGCGCGAACCGCACGAGGACTGTGGTCCCGGCGAGGGCGTCGCTCACGATGACAGCTCTGTCGACGGCTCGGCGTCCTCCGACGGGTCGTCGCCGTAGTGGCGGAGAAACATCTCCTCGAGGGTCGGCGGGGAGCTGGAGAGTGCGGTGATGCCGAACGCGCCCAGCCGTGCGAGCACGTCACCGATCCGAGGGGTGTCGACGTCGAAGCGCGCTCGGGTCCCGTCGGCCTCGGTCACGAGATCGTGGATGCCGCTGAGCTGGGTGATCCCGTCGATCGGTCGCTCCGTGGAGACGTCGATCGACGTGCGCGTCAGGTGGCGCATCTGGACGAGCGTCCCGGACTCGACCGTGCGGCCCTCCCGGATGATCGTGACGCGGTCGCACAGCGCCTCGACCTCGCTGAGGATGTGGCTGGAGAGCAGGACGGTGCGTCCCTCCTCGCGGACCTCCTGGATGCACTCCCGGAAGACCTCCTCCATCACCGGGTCGAGTCCGGAGGTGGGCTCGTCGAGCAGCAGGAGCTCGGCGTCCGAGGCGAGACCGGCGACGAGCGCGACCTTCTGCCGGTTGCCCTTGGAGTAGGTGCGGCCGCGTTTGGTCGGGTCGAGCTGGAAGCGCTCGAGCAGCTCGTCGCGCCGTCCGCGGTCGACGCCGCCGCGCAGCCGCCCGAGGAGGTCGATGACCTCGCCGCCCGAGAGGTTGGGCCACAAGGTCACGTCTCCCGGCACGTAGGCGAGGCGCCGGTGCAGGGTCGTGGCCTCGGACCACGGGTCTCCGCCGAGGAGCAGAGCGGTGCCGGAGTCCTTGCGCAGGAGACCGAGGAGGATGCGGATGGCGGTGGACTTGCCTGCGCCGTTGGGGCAGAGGAAGCCGTGTACCTCGCCGGTGGCCACCGTGAGGTCGAGCCCGTCGAGGGCGTG
>NZ_JARBCJ010000319.1:0-2026 GCF_028803055.1 Mumia sp. | reverse complement strand
CGACCGGGTGATCCTGTCCGGCCGCGCGGTCACGGTCATCGAGGGCACGCTTCACAGCGACCCGCCACCGGTGCCCTAGGACCGGAGGCGCTGAGGCTCCGCTGCCCAGGTGGACAGCGGAGCCGCGATCCAGCCCGCTGCGGTCCTGGTCAGAGCATGTGGTGACGGTGAGCCGGCCGATAAGCCGGACTGTGTGACCGGCGTCTGAGAGGGCAGGTCGAACGCCTGTTCCCCGCGCTGACCTGGGAACGGTCAGCGGGAAGACTCATCGTCTCGCGGTGCCGCAAGACCTCATGTGTCACGAACGTGTCACCGGGACGGAGTGGAGAAGTTGTCACCACGGTCCGTCCGTGCCCTGTGTCCGGTCCCGGGACATGGTTGACGTTTCGGTCCCAAGACATGGGCGACACTCTCGGGTAGGCGAAGGGCGGGGGTGCCTGATCTGACGCTGATGAGCCCAGACCCGGCGCGAGGGAGGTCGACCGCGTGCCTCGATCAAGCGTGTTATGGGCCCCGTTCAGTCCCGAGCCTCCCCGCCCGATCGCCGATTCGGCGCACGGATGCCGGGGCGGGCGGGGACCCCGCATCCACACACTATGTTCGTCGCTGGACCACGCCGCAGCTGTGGTCGAAGTGCGGCTAGGTCCCAACGCTGGCGCCGGCCGAGACGAGGGAGCGCCCATGAAGATCAACCGCTCGGTCCCGCCGCCCACAGTGGTGCCGATCCTCGTCTACCCAGACGTGCGATCTGCCGTGACCTTTCTGACCACTGCCTTCGGCTTCATGGAGCGAACGCGGATCGGCGAAAGCCATCGGGCGCAGCTCGCCGTCGGGGACGACGGTGCCGTGATAGTTGCCGACGTCGGCGGCGAGCGGCGCCCACCGCAGCTGGGCGGTGTCACTCACCTTGTTCGGGTCCGGGTGCCCGACGTCGACGAAGCGTTCGCCCGAGCTCGGGAGCACGGCGCCGTCGTGCTCGAAACGCCGGTCGACCGGGAGTACGGCGAGCGTGACTGCACCCTCGAGGACCTCGCCGGGCACCGATGGCAATTGGCCGAGGTCGTAGCAGACGTGGCACCAGAGGAGTTCGGCTGCGAGACCGTCAGCCCGTGGCCCGTTTACGAGTCCGGGGCGAGCAGCTGATCCCCACGGTCATGGTCGGCGCCGCCTGCTAACCCGCTTCGGGGCGGTTCTCAATGATGATTGAGGCCCAACGCCTCACCTCCCCCCGACGGCCACTGGAAGTGCTCGCTCCGACCGCGGCACCGGAACGACGGCTTGGGGTACGTGCGCGTAGGCAACGCCGTCCATGGTGCGCGCGGCGCTCGGGCTGGCGGGGCTACGGATCGGTGAGGTGCTCGGCATGACCGCTGACCGGATCGTGATCGATCGCCGGGAGGTGACGGTCGATCGGCAGATGCAGCGGATCGGCAACGAGCGCGTGTTGCGCGCCGCTCGCGGCGGTGGCCGGGCACCTGGGCGACACGGTCGAGACGGTCAGCCGCATCTACGTCCATTGGCTGCGCGACGACCGTGAGGTCCCGGCCTCGGTGCTCGATCGGGTGCTGGCCCCTGTGTCACCGACGTGTCACGACGTCGAGGCGGCGGGGGAGTAGCCCGCTCCGGCCCTGGTCAGTGGGGGTGGTGACGGTGAGCCGGCCGATAAGCCGGATTCTGTGAGCGGGTCCCTTGCGGTTGCCGCCCGGTGGCCATCCATCTTTGCGGCCTACCTGGGGACATGTGGCCGGGCCGGCCGTCCCTCGCTTGGCCTTGCTCCGGGTGGGGGTTGCCGAGCCGCCGGGGTCACCCCCGACGCTGGTGCGCTCTTACCGCACCGTTTCACCCTTACCTGTGCGCTGCCCCGGTCGCCCGGGGCGGTGCCATCGGCGGTCTGCTCTCTGTTGCCCTGTACCGGCAGGTCACCCCGTCCTGGCTCACGCCAGCACCCGTGCCCTGTGGAGTCCGGACTTTCCTCGACCCGGCCGCCGGAGCGCCCGGACCGCGGCCACCTGGCCGGCTCACCGTC
>NZ_JARBCJ010000318.1:0-2029 GCF_028803055.1 Mumia sp. | reverse complement strand
CATCGCGTACGAGCCGGTCTGGGCGATCGGCACCGGTCGCACCGCGACGCCCGATGACGCCCAGACGGTGTGTGCCACCATCCGCGACACCGTGGCGGAGGCCAAGGGCGCAGCCGTGGCGCAGTCGGTCCGCATCCAGTACGGCGGTTCGGTCAAGGCCACGAACGCGGCCGAGCTGATGGCGTGCCCCGACATCGACGGTGCGCTCGTCGGTGGGGCGAGCCTCGAATCCGAGTCGTTCGCCGGCATCGTGCGGTACCGCGACCGCGCGTAACCGCGCCTGTACGCAACGATCCGAATCGAAGGGGCCCGCCGCACACCGACGGGCCCCTTCGTCGTTGTCGGGACGGTTTCGTGGGGACGACATCCGGGTAGGTGTGACCCGAGGCACAGCGCCGACCGCTCGGCAGCGCCGGAGCCGCGCCATGGGTGCTCACCACGTTAAATGCATGTTGCGCGTCGATCGCGTTGGATCCTGCGTCATGTGTTCAGGGGGCGCGGGGTGCGCTGGGCACGATGCTGCCGAAACAGCGCAGTGGCAGACGATCCTGCTAAGTTCCGGCCGTCACCAGGACCGTGTTGCAGCGTCGCCTGGTGCAACCACCGCAACGGGGGAGCCACCGTGACGACAGCCATGGCTCGCTCCTCGTGATTGTCCGCCGGCAGGCTCTGTCGGCGGCCACCATGGGTCGACCAGCGCCAAGCCGGGCTCCTCCCTGCGGTCCTACGACCATCACCAGGAGGTCCTCAAAGTGAGACGACAGCGCAGGGGCTTGAAGCTCCTTGCTCTCATCGCGGGGCTCTCTCTCGTCGCCGGTGCCTGCGGCTCCGACGACGATGACGAGGGCGCCGACAGCGGGAGTGACGAAGCAGGCCAGGCCGAAAGCGTCCAGGGTGGCGACTTCGTCGACCTCGGCACGTTCGCCCAGGGCCCGCCGGAACACCTCGATCCCCGCATCAACACCACCAGCGACGGCTGGCAGGTCGGCGGCTCCCTCTACGACGGGCTGGCCGAGACCGACTTCAGCGACCCGGAGAACCCCGAGACGGTGCCGGTCGTGGCCGAGTCGTGGGAGGTGAACGACGACGCCACCGAGTTCGTCTTCACGATCCGCGAGGGCCTGACCTTCTCCGACGGCGAAGAGGTGCTGCCCAGCTCGTTCGTCCGCGGTTGGGAGACCGCGAGCGACCCCGATTTCGCCGGTGACTACTCGTACCTGTTCACCTTCATCGAGGGTGGCGCCGAGAAGCTCGACGGCGAGGCCGACACCATCTCCGGTGTCACGGCCGACGACGAGGCGATGACCCTCACCGTCGCGCTCACCGACCCGTATGCGAACTTCCCCGCGGTCGCCGGGTTCCAGACCTTCATGCCGATGCCCTCTGCGATCGACGACCTCGCCGATCAGACCGAGTGGGAGCGCGGCATCATGATCGGCAACGGGCCCTTCATGATGGAGGAGCCGGCCAACGACCAGGAGATCGTGCTCGTGCCGAACCCCGAGTGGGACGGCACCCAGTACGACGAGTCGCTCGGTCTGCCCGAGCAGCCGTTCCTCGACAGCCTGACGTTCACGATCGGCACCGACCTCGACACCGCGTACAACGCGTTCGAGGCCGGCGAGGGTAACGCCACCGATTTCGCCCCGGGCCGGTACCAGGAGGCCCAGGACAACTGGTCGACCACCATCGACACGCCGTTCCTGGGCGCCTACTACTTCATGTTCAACGATCGCGACGAGCGTGTCGGCGGGCCGGAGAACCTGCTGCTCCGCCAGGCGATCTCGCAGGCGATCGACCGCGAAGACATCAACACCGACGTCTACGAGGGCTCCCGCACCTCGGCCACGGGCATCACGCCGCCGGGCATCCCCGGCTTCGAAGAGGGCCTGTGCGAGTACTGCGAGTTCGACCAGGAGGCCGCCGAGGCGGCGTACCAGGAGTGGTTGGACGAGGGCAACGAGCTCACCGAGCCGCTGCCGATCCAGTTCAACGCCGACTCCGGCCACGAGCCGGTGGTGCAGATCAT
>NZ_JARBCJ010000317.1:0-2087 GCF_028803055.1 Mumia sp. | reverse complement strand
CTTCACACGGACCTTGCGGGGCGCCGTCCACCGCCAGCGCACACGGAACGTCGCGGTGCCGTCCGCACGGGTGGTCCGCACCGGCCCGACGCGTCGCCACGCTCCCCGGTGCCGGACGTAGGCCTTCACCCGGACCCCAGCCTCGGGGAAGAACCCGTACGGCCGGGCGACTCGCACGCTCGTCCCCACCCGCAGCACGGAGCCGACGCGTGGCCTGCGAGGGCGCACCGACACCGACGTCGCTGTCCGCGGCCGCCGCAGGGTCAGCCGCGTCGAGGCGAGCACGAGGGGTGCTCGGCCGGTCGCCGACGACCAGGTGACGCGAGACCGGACCGTGAACGTGCCCGGCCTCACCGCGCCCGCGCAGATCCGGAAGGCACCTCGGCCGGCCGCTCCGGCGGTGCTGGGGACGGTCGTCCGGTCGACCACCCGGCCGCTCCCGGCGACGAGGTCGACGGTCAGAGTCCAACCCGGGGCGACACCGCTCAGGGCGTACGAGAAGGGGTGTCCGAAGCAGTTCCGGTAGAGGGTGGCGCTGGTGCTCATGACCCGTCCCGAGGCGGCATGGGCAGGCGAGGTCAGCCCGGAGGTCACCAGGCACCCGCCGAGGACGGCGACGACGACGGCCAGCAGACGACGGAGGGTCACGGTCCGACCTTAGGCGACCTCGAGGTCTGCGCCACCGCACGCGTGGTTCGGAGGTTGGTACAACGCTGGTACGGTCACCGCCATGGCTCCTCAGCAAGGCCCCGACCGTGACCGTTCGACAGTGCCGCTGAGGGCGCACAACGCGATCCCGCGTGATCGCGTGCTCGACGCGGCGCGCGACATCGTCGAGGAGGTGGGCCTGCGCGGCTTCACCATGGCGGACC
Organism: Mumia sp.; assembly: GCF_028803055.1. Lineage (NCBI taxonomy): Bacteria > Bacillati > Actinomycetota > Actinomycetes > Propionibacteriales > Nocardioidaceae > Mumia > Mumia sp. Next base: position 1,215 of record NZ_JARBCJ010000317.1, on the reverse strand, counting down.
TCGCCCGCCGGGCCGACGTGTCACGGGCGACGCTCTACCGCACCTGGCCCAACGGCGCCGGTGTCGTGGCCGACCTCTTCACCCGCGAGTTCCGCAACGTCATGCAGCTCGCGATGGGGCAGGTCTCGGCACACGACGCCCGGTCGGTGCTCGTCCGCGGTTCGGTCGCGATCGTGCAGCACACCCGGCGACTGCCGTTCTTGCGGCGCGTGATCGAGCTCGACCCGGAGTTCATCGCGACCTACCTCCTCCACCGACGGGGGAGCAGCACCAACGAGCAGACCCAGCTCCTCGAGGACCTGATCCGCGACGGGCAGAGCGACGGGTCGATCCGAGCCGGAGACGCCTCGATCATGGCGGCGGCGGTCCTGCTCGACGCCTGGTCGTTCGTCATCACCGGGCCGGTCTTCGTCGGAGAGGACCGTCTCGACCCGTTGGACGAAGAGCTCCTGCTGATGCTGGACCGCTATCTCAGCCCCTGACGAGTCGACGTGCTCAGAGGTGCTTGTCGATCTCGGACCAGAACGCCTCTCGCAGCTGCCAGCGGGTCTCGGTCTGGAGCACGCGGTAGCGGTCGTCGCTGTGCGCGACGAGGTCGTTCAGGAGGGTCGAGTCGACGTCTCCGGGGATCGTCGGGCGGGTGGCGACGAGGTCGCGGAGGTCGGCCTGGTTCGCCGAGTCCAGCCAGTTGCGGACGACGGTGCGGACGACCTCGGGGATCACCGCGCGCAGGTCCGCGTCAGGGTCGCCACGATTGGCGCCACCTTGTCCTGTGGTGCTGCTGTAGGCCAACGACACCGCGGGCTCCAGGCGCTCGGGCTGGCCCAACGGTGGGGCCGGGTGCAACCGTGCGACGTCCGAGGGCGTCGGGATCCTCAACCGCGGCGTCACGGTCGCGGCCGCTTCACCCACCGCGGCGGCGGGGGCCGGCTCGTCAGCGGGGACCTCGCGCGGTCGCGGTGACGGCGTGATCGCGGTGCGCAGCAGCTCGACGGGGATGCGCTGTCGACCGTCGACCACCCTGGCGAGGTTCATCGCGGTCGCGTGGATGCCGATGCGCGAGTCGTCGTTGGGCACGTTGAAGAGCGTCACTCGCACGCCGTAGTCCTGCGCCATGTCGACCGCCTCGGTCAGGTCGTCGTCGCCGGAGACGAGGAAGATCTCCGAGACCGCTCCCTGGAGCGCGAGGTTGACGAGATCGAGCGCGATCCTCGT
>NZ_JARBCJ010000316.1:0-2089 GCF_028803055.1 Mumia sp. | reverse complement strand
AGGGCAACTACATCTACCCCGAGGGCTTCGACCCGGAGACCGGCGAGTGGCGCGAGGGGTTCGACGACCAGCGGGAGACCTGGGAGCGGCAGTACGCCGAGGCCCACTCGCGCTGGGAGGCCCACAAGAAGCAGATCGTGGACGCCGAGGCCTCGGCCCGCGAGGCCGGCCAGCAGGCCGCGAGCGGCTCGTCGTACTCGTCCGGTGGCGCCAGCAGCAGCAGCGGCAGCACCGGCGGCGGCTCCAGCAGCTCGTCGTCCTCGTCGTCGTCCTCGCAGGACAACGGCCGGTCGACCGGCGGTGCGCTCGCCTCCGACGAGGCGCTTCAGGCACTGCGCGACAAGCTGACCGGCGGCGAGTGATCACCCGCTCCCGTTGACATGCTGCACGAGGCCCCTGCCCATCTGGGCGGGGGCCTCGTCGCGTCCCACGGGCGGTAGGTAGCCTGTGCCCGTGCGCTTCATCCTCGACCCCCGGCCGGTCGACCACGACCCGGTCACCGACGTCGCGACCGCGCACGCCCTGCTCCGCCAGGCGTCCGACGGTGAGATCGGGCCGACGGTGCGCATCAGCGTCCCGGTGGGCCCCACCGCGGCGTTCGGACGTTCGGACGTCCGCCGGCCTGGCTTCGCCTCTGCGGCGCAGGCCTGTCGTGCCCTCGGCTTCGAGCCGATCATCCGCGGTGCGGGCGGCCGGGTGGCCGCGTACACCGAGCAGACCCTGGTCGTGGACCACGTCAGCCCCGACCCCGACCCGGGCACAGGGATGCGTGACCGGTTCCGTGACTACGGGGTCCTCCTGACCTCGGTCCTCGGCGAGCTCGGTGTCGATGCCCGTGTCGGTGCTGTCCCGGGGGAGTACTGCCCCGGTGACTACAGCGTCAACGCACGCGGCCTCGTCAAGCTGGTCGGCACCGCACAGCGCGTGGTGCGAGGCGCCTGGCTGTTCAGCGCTGTCATCGTCCTCGGAGATGCCCCGATGCTCCGCGCGGCGCTGCCGGTGATCCACAACCGCCTGGAGCTGCCCATGCGCCGCCGCTCGGTGGGCGCGGTCTACGACGAGGTGCCCGGCCTCGACGTCGACACGGTGGCGAGCACGTTGCTGCGTGCGTACGACCGCATGACCAGCGTCGACGTGGTCCCGCTCGACGACGCGACCCGCGAGCGTGCGGAGAGCCTGAAGAGCGACCATCGCGTGGGCGCTGACCTCGGCGCACGGCGGACCGCGTGATCCGCGTCGGTCTGACCGGGGGGATCGGCTCCGGCAAGAGCGCTGTGTCAACCCTGCTGCGAGACCGCGGCGCTGTCATCATCGACTCCGACGTGCTCGCGCGCGAGGTGGTCGAGCCTGGTACGCCGGGGTTGGCTGCGGTCGTCGAACGCTTCGGCGACGATGTGCTGACCGCCGACGGGCAGCTCGACCGTCCGGCGCTCGGCGCGCTGGTCTTCTCCGACCTGTCGGCTCGTCGAGACCTCGAGGACATCGTCCATCCGCTGGTCCGTGCTCGTGGCGCAGACCTCGAGGCCCAGGCAGGGCCCGATGCTGTCGTGGTCCACGACGTCCCTCTCCTCGTGGAGACGGGGCAGGCCTCTCGCTTCGACCTGGTCGTCGTCGTGGACGCTCCGGTCGAGGTCCAGATCGAGCGCCTGGTGACCCAGCGGGGCATGTCGCGCGAGGAAGCCGCGAGCCGGATCGCGGCTCAGGCGTCACGTGATGACCGACTCGCGGCGGCCGACGTCGTCATCGACAACACCGGCTCGCTCGACGACCTCGCGCGCGAGGTGGAGCAGCTCTGGACCACGCTCTTGAGCCCAGAGGCTGTCAGACACCGCCGATAGCGTCAGATCGCATGACGACCATCGCTGTGACAACGCCAACCGGTCACGTCGGGGCGCATGTCGTGCGCCTGCTCGTCCAGGCCGGCACGCGGCCCGTCCTCCTGTTGCGAGACGCGGCCAGACTCGACCCTGACCTCCTGCCCTACGTGCAGGTGAGGGAGGGAGACCTGCACGACCGTGACTACGTCGTGCGCGCGCCCGCGGGCGTCGACGCCCTGTTCTGGGTGGATCCGACCGACCTGACCGTCGAC
>NZ_JARBCJ010000315.1:0-2139 GCF_028803055.1 Mumia sp. | reverse complement strand
GTACCCGTGCAGGACCAGTCGGTCACCGGTTGCGTCGGCCCAGATCGCCTCCCACCACTCGGTGCGCCAGTTGCGCGTGCCGACGTAGTTGCCCTGGATCTCGTCCGAGGGCTCCGTGCCCGCGAGCGATGCAACGGCATCCATCGCCGCGGCATAGCTGAGCTCGCGGTGCGCCACTTCGATGCGCAGCCCACTGACGTACAACGCCAACAGCAGCGTCACGCCGGCCAGGATTCCTTTGATGATCCGGTCGGGTCTCGGCCGAGCGACGAGCAACCCGACGATGAGTGTCAGGAGGGCGCCTCGGCTCCGCCCGATCACCAACAGGGCCGTCACGGACAACATCACGATCGTCGGCGCTCGCGGCACGAGGACGGACGTGCCGGGCCGCGGTGATCGCAGCACCGACACCAGCAGCACGAGGGTGACGGCGATGTCGCCTGGCTTGGTCAGGAGCATCGGCACGCCGGACCCGGGCCAGGTCGGCAACCATCCCGGCTCCACGAGCAGAAGCGCCGCGAGCCCGAGCAGGACAGGCGCGACGACGGGAGCGGCGCGGGCGACGACCTCCCCCACGGTGTCTTCGACATGCGATCGGCTCGTGCGAGCCTCCCAGTCCCGGAGGAGGGCGTAGATGCCGAAGGCGAAGCCGCTGTAGTAGACGGGTGCGAGACCACGCACCGTCTCGAGCAGTGGCACGGTTCCGGACAGGCGATCGATCGCGAACTGCACGGCAGCCATCCCGACCAGGAGCGCCGTCACCGCGGCGGGAGCTGTGCGGGGCAGCAGTGCCGACGAGCGGGCGGCCGAGACGAGGACGAGCACGAGCAGCAACTCTCCGACGAACACCGGCGGCCAACCCGCGTACGCGAAGCCTTTGCCGAGCGCGGCATAGAGGACGAGGCCGACGAACAGGTACCGCAGGGCGGGGGCCGGCCGGCCTGTGGGAGCGTCGAGCGACTCGACCTCAGCGGTGCTGAAGCGACCGCCTGTCTGTCGCGTCACGGCTCCACCGGGACCCCTGGCTCGGCGCCCGACCGCCCCCTGCCGTACCAGGCACTGTCGGCCCGAAGGCTCCCGTCGTCGTCCGTCACCCACGGGTGCGAGTCGCACTGCGGGTCGAGCTTGTCCGCCACGATGGCGATGGCGTTCGCCTGCGACGGGGCAAGCCGCAACAACGCGCGGACCACGGGTGTCCCCATGCGTGCGAGCGCGCGCGCGGGGACGCTGCGCACGAGCTCCGCTGACTCGCCCGGGACTCGGAGGTCGTAGAAGAACTGCACGCGGGGGGCGCCCATCGGATCGTTCGTCGCCAGCGTCTTGTGCGCCTCGCGGCGTGTCCAGCGGTAGACGAAGTTCGGTACGCCACTGTTCTCGACACCGCCGAAGGTGAAGTCGTTGTCGACCACAGCGGCATGCTCGTAGCGCTGTCCTACCCCGAGCCCGACGCCGAGGCGCGTCAGAAGGGTCTCCTGCGGTTCGAACGCGACGATCCCTCGCCGAGCGACGCGGTACATCTCGATGAGTCCACGATGCGGGGACCGACAATGGTGCAGCCCCTGGTGGACGATGCACACGTCGAACGTGGCGTCGTCATAGGTCAGGTGCTCCGCGTTCTGGTAGCTCCAGCGATGTGGGGCGTACTCGTCACCAGCCTTGCGGCTGTCCAGGTTGGAGATGGTCACCCGCCGGAGTCCGAGGGCGAGAAGGACCTCGTGATCCAGCAGACCGCCCGCGACGACGAGGATCTCGTCGTCTGGTCGGAGCCACTCCGCCGCGAGCAACCGGCTCACGGTCTGGCGGTAGAAGGACTCGGTCATAACGCCGCCTGTGCTGGCCGTCAGGTGGAGGGACACGTCCCGGCCGTGACGATGATACGAACGAGGTCACCGAGAGGGAAGGCTTGAACACCTGGCGTGGCCGTAGGGTGACCCCCATCACCTCGAGTCCGGAGGACCGTCATGCCTCTGCGTGTCGCGCTCGTGCACAGCTTCTACGACTCGCGGCAGCCCAGCGGCGAGAACAGCCAGGTGGTGGCCGAGCGGGACGCGCTCGCACGAGCAGGGTTCGAGGTCGGCCTGTTCGCAACGACCACCGATGAGCGAGGGAGGGAGCGCTTCTACCGGACCCGGGCGGCGG
>NZ_JARBCJ010000314.1:0-2168 GCF_028803055.1 Mumia sp. | reverse complement strand
CAGGGACGAGCAGCGCGTACAGCTGCCGGTAGAGGGTGGCCAGCTGCTCGTCGGTGAGCCAGTGCAGTGCGGTGGTGGAGACGATCGCGTCGTACGGCGCGACGGGCAGCAGACCGGTCCACCCGGGGTCGCGCAGGTCGGCGCGGACCCACGTCGGCTGCCGCTCGCGGTCGGCGTGGTCCAACCGTCCCAGGGTCAGCAGGAGGGGGTCGAGGTCGACAGCCACCACGTCGGCGTGAGGAAACCGGTCGAGGACGCGCGCCGACAGGGACCCCGGCCCACAGGCGAGGTCGAGGATCCGGGGTCGGTCCGGACCGGACGGCGACAGCCGCTCGACGAGGTCCAGCATCAGGTCGAAGCGGGTCTCCCGATGGGCGATGTAGGCCTCCTGCTGGCGTTCCCACGACGCCACCAGGCTCCGGGCCACCGCTCGCCGACCCTGGTCCGCTGCGGTCTCGGCACTCGTCTGTGTCGTCATCGCTGTCCTCTCATGGTGCTTTCTCGGGCGAATGTCGGTACGGCGTCCAGGAGGCGCCGGGTCTGTGGGTCACGGGGACGGGTGAGCACCTCGTGCGTCGGTCCGTCCTCGACGATCCGTCCCTCGTGCATGACGGCGATGCGGTCGGCGAGCTGTGCCAGCACCGACAGGTCGTGGGTGATGAACAGGCATGCCGTGCCGAGCGTGTCGCGAAGGTGCATGAACAGGTTGAGGATGCGGGCCTGGACCGACACGTCGAGGGCGGTGACCGGCTCGTCGCAGACCAGGAGCCGGGGCTCGACCGCCAGCGCGCGGGCGATGGCGACGCGCTGGCACTGGCCGCCGCTGAGCTCCCGCGGCCGACGGGTCGTGAGAGCGGGGTCGAGGCCGACCAGGTCGAGCAGGTCGGCGACGCGCGCTCGACGGGCCGCTCTCGGAACGCTGCCGCCGACGGCGAGGGCCTCGGTGATCGCCGCCCCGATCGTCCGATGGGGGTCGAGCGAGGTGAACGGGTTCTGGAACACCATCTGCGCCCGACGACGGTGCGAGCGCCGACGACACCGGCTCAGCGCGCGCGCGTCGACGCCGTCGAGCAGGACCGATCCGCGGTCGACCGGCTGGAGACCGACGACCGCGCGGGCGAGCGTCGACTTGCCGCACCCCGACTCACCGACCAGTCCGAGGATCTCCCCGGCTCCCACGCTCAGGCTCACGTCGTCGACCGCGACGAGCCGGCCACCGGGGCGGTCGCGGTCGGCATGGCTGACGGTGAGGCCCGTGACCTCCAGCATCGGCGTGCTCACCGCGCTGCCTCGGGCTCGTGCTGCCGATGGTGCGCACGGACGAGTGCGGGCGGGCAGGCCACCTGGTGCGCGCCAGTGAGGCCCCCGACCCCGTCCGGGTGTGCGGCGGCGGCAGGGGACAGCGGGATCGCCCCGGTGAGGCAGGCCTCCTCGCGGAGGACGCAGCGCCCTGCGAACGAACACCCCCCGTCGACCGGCTCTCGACCGGCGGAGACATGGTCGGACTCGGGCAGCGTGGCGAAGCGCGTCCCGGTGGGACGGCCGACGACGGGGAGGGCATCGATCAGGGCGCGGGTGTAGGGGTGCAGCGGGGAGGAGATCAGCGCGCCGGTCGGCGCCTCCTCCACCCCCCGGCCGGCGTACATCACGAGGACGCGGTCGGCGACGTCGGCGACGACCGCGAGGTCGTGGCTGATGAGGACCACGGCCATGTCCCGCCGTCGGCCGAGGTCGCGCAGGAGGTCGAGGATCTCGGACTGCACGGTGACGTCGAGGGAGGACGTGGGTTCGTCGGCGATCAGCACCGTCGGCTCACCGGCCAGCGCCGCAGCGATCAGAACCCGCTGCCGCATCCCCCCTGAGAGCTCGTGCGGGTACTGGTCGATCGTCACGTCCGGGCGCGGCAGGCCCACTGCCTCGAGGAGCTCCTTCACGCGTTCGCGCGCCGCGTCACCCCGAGCGGGCGGTCGGAGCGCCTCGGCGACGACCGAGCCGACCGTACGGAGCGGGTTGAGGGCGGCGTACGGATCCTGGAAGACGACGGCCACGCCCGCTCCCCGTACCTGGCGCAACGTCTCCTCGGGGGCGCCGATCAGCTCCGTCCCCTGGTAGCTCGCGCGACCGGTGACGCGGGCGCTCGCGTCCAGCAGTCCGAGCGGACCCATGAC
>NZ_JARBCJ010000313.1:0-2185 GCF_028803055.1 Mumia sp. | reverse complement strand
ATGCGGGCCCCCTCAGGTCCTCGGTGGCGGCGCGGACACGACTCCGGATCCGCGCCACGCGGTTGCGTACGGCTGCATGGCTCACGCCAAGCGCGTCGGCGGCCTGCGCGTAGGTGAGGTCACCGACGACGCACCTCTCGAAGAGCTGTTGGTCCAACGGCGACAGGCCGGCGACGCTCTCGCGCACGCGGGCCATGAGCACCGCGGACACCGCCTCGTCCGAGGGCTCACGGTCGGTGCTGGGCAGGGCGTCGTCGAGCTGCTCCCACTGGCGGCCACGCTTCCGGCGGAGGTTGAGCGCCACGTTCTTCGCAGTGGCGAGCAACCAGGGGAGCACCGACGTGTCGACGAGGTTGATGTCGGACCGCCGGCGCCACGCCGTGATGAACACGTCCTGCGTGATCTCCTCGGCGTCCTGCGCGGTGCCGATCAGCCGGTACGCCTGCCAGTACACCGGCCTGACGTGGCGTGCGTACAGGTCACCGAACGCGTCGCGGTCACCGCGTCGCGTCCGAGCGAGCAGCATCCGGTCATCGGCGGCGTGCTCCGTCGGCAGGTCGGTCGTCATGCTGCTCCGTTCGCAGGGCCTCACCTGGTCCATGTCGCGAGGAGCCCGACCGTCTCATGGTTCGGCCGTCGACGACCAGGGTGTTCTGGTTGGCGGCGAGGGCCGCGGGCGGGCAGCATCGCTTCCGCTCTGCGTCCGTGCCGCGGCGGTGCCAGGCTCGGGTCATGAAGGCACCCACGACGACCATGGCCGACGGGCTCGAGCTGCCGACGATCGGCCTCGGAACCTATCCGATGGACGACGCCGAAGCCGCCGACGCCGTCCGCAGCGCCCTCGACATCGGCTACCGACTGGTCGACACCGCCGCCTCGTACGGCAACGAGGCGGGAGTGGGGCAGGGCGTCGCGATGAGCGAGGTGCCTCGTGACGAGGTGGTCGTCACCACCAAGCTGCGTGGAGAGGATCAGGGCTACGAGCCCACGCTGCGCGCGTTCGGCGAGTCGCGCGAACGGCTCGGGCTCGACTACGTCGATCTCTATCTCATCCACTGGCCTCTCCCGCGGCTCGACCGGTACGTCGACTCGTGGCGGGCGATGATCCGGCTGCGCGACGACGGGCTCGTCAACAGCCTCGGCGTCTCCAACTTCACGCCCGACCAGATCGACCGCCTCGTCGCCGAGACCGGCGTCGCTCCCGTCGTGAACCAGATCGAGCTCCACCCCTACTTCGTGCAGGACGAGCTGCGGGCGTACGACGCCGACCACGGGATCGTCACCGAGGCGTGGCAGCCGCTCGCCCGCAAGACCGACCTTCTCACCGAGGCGACGATCGTCGAGATCGCGGAGCGGCACGGGGTCACCCCGGCCCAGGTCACGCTGCGCTGGCACGTCCAGCGTGGCGTGGTGCCGATCCCGAAGTCGAGCGACCCGCGACGGCAGCGGGACAACCTCGACGTCTTCGGGTTCTCACTGAGCGAGGAGGAGATGGTGGCGATCGGCGACCGTCCGCAGACGCGCAGCGGCGGGGATCCGGACACGCACGAGGAGCTCTGAGCTCCGGCAACCTGCACCAGGTGTCGATCGACCGGTGGCTCGTCCGTCATCACGGTGTCAGGATCGACACCGACGGAAGGACCTCCGATGTTGTACACGCTCTTCATCCACAACGCCGACCCGCGTGACGCGGGCATCAGCGAGGACGACATGGCGCCTGTCAAGGCCGCGTTCGAGACGTACGTGAAGGAGCTCGACGAGGCCGGCGCCTTCGTCACGACCCAGATCCTCGGCATGCCGGAGGTGGCGACGACCGTGACCGCGGTCGACGGTGAGCCGAAGATCCAGGACGGGCCGTTCGCCGACACGAAGGAGTACGTCGGCGGGATCGTCGTCATCGACGTGCCCGACCTCGACGCTGCGCTCGCCTGGGCGCAGAAGTGCCCCGGGGCGACCTACGGGACCGTCGAGGTCCGGCCGACGGCGCTCACGTGGAGTCGTGAGCGGCAGTGGTACCAGCCCTGAGGGCGTACGGGGAGGCGGAGCGGGCGGCCCGTGCCTCGTACGGCCGCCTGCTCGCGCTCCTCGCGGCCGCCGACGGTGACATCGCCACCGCGGAGGACGCTCTGGCCGACGCGTTCGAGAGGGCGCTCGTGACCTGGCCCGAACGTGGCGTGCCGGACAA
>NZ_JARBCJ010000312.1:0-2189 GCF_028803055.1 Mumia sp. | reverse complement strand
TTTGTACTTCCTTTATCCTATTCGTTGTGGTTGTTTGTGTGTCTCCCTGGGGCGGGCTGCTCCGCCACCCCCCCGGCGCCCCCCGCCGACACACCTCTGGCCTTCGAGGGGACGTCCATCGGGTGGGTGGTCTCACGGGCCGCGATCTCAGACCGGACACGACCGGGCTTGAGCCAGGTGATGGCCGACGACGGCTGGTCGAAACGGAACGGGAGCCGGCGACCGTCGAGGACGATCCGCACGTTCGCCCGCGAAGTCACCCACAGCACACGCTCACGCATGACGACCCGCCCGTGGTAAGCGATGTCACGCACCTTCGCGTGGCGCGGCGACATCTCGACCCCGTTCACGAGGACGCGCTCGGCAGGTGCGTCACCCGTGTAGTGGTAGACGAGCCGCGTCAAGCCCTGGTCGGCGTCCGTCCGGTCCACCCGGACGTAGGGCGTGCACCACGGCGCGTCCGCGTACGAGTGCAGGAGGATGTCCTTCCAGATCCGCTTCATGGGCCGCACGGTGAAGGCCTCGATCACGTCGTCCTCGAGGAGGCGCCGGATATGTCCGAGGAGCCGGTGATACTCGTCGGCCACCCCGGCAGTCTCGGCACTGCCGCGTGACGACGCGCCGTCCTGGCTGCTGAAGAACCATGAGAGCTCGTACAGGATGTGGTTCTGCAGCCACTCCGGAGGGACGCCTCGCTCGTCGACCGCCTCCTGCAAGACGGCCAGGTAGCCGTCGCGGAGGACATCGGTGTAGCGGCCCGGGTGGGCGAGGCTGGTCTGAAGGGTCGACGTGGCGTCGTTGCGCCGTCGGTAGTGGTAGTGCGCCGACCCGACGAAGCCGACCCGTGGCCGGCCCGGCGACCCGAGAAGATAGCGCACGCACAACGCCCCGTCCTCGAAGTTCGGACGGAGCTCGGCGTCGAAGCGAAGCCCGAGGTCGTCGAGGCGCTGTCGACGGAAGAAGGCGACCGGCGCGCTCCCGTAGAAGTGCTGCGGGTTCTCCTCGAGGTCGCGGAGGCGGTCACCGCCGGCGAAGTGGTGCCGCAGCGGGTGGGTGTCGGTCAGGCGGCCGCTGGCGTCGTCGAGGACCCACCGTGCGCAGCCGACGAGGTCCACATCGGGCTCGGCCGCGATGAACCGGGCGACCCGCTCGAGGTAGTCCGGCGCAAGCACATCGTCGGGGTCGGGGAACGACACCCATCGTCCCCGCGCCTGCTCGATCCCGAGATTGCGGGCGGAGGCCTGACCGCCGTTCTCCTTCGTCAGCACCGTCACCAGGTCGGGACGACGCACCTCCCAAGCCTTCAGCATCTGGGAGGTCTCGTCCGTCGAGCCGTCGTCGACCATGATCACCTCGACAGCCGAGAGATCGAAGGTCTGTGCCTCGACGGAGGCGATGAAGTCGTCGAGGTACCTCGCGACGTTGTAGACCGCTGAGACGAGCGAGAACTCGATCCGTCGTGGTCCGGCGTTCACGTCAAGCATGGTGGAGGGAGTTCCTGACCTCGTGGCTGGTGGAGGGGGCGAACGGCGTTCACGTCCCCGGGCGATGGTACAAGGGGCCGATACCACCGGCGCCAAGAAGGCGTGCCACACCGCCGACTACTCTGGGACGCCGGACCTGAACGGAAGGACGCCATGGGCTCGCACGTGCCGTCGCTGCACGCCATCAGTCCCGCCGGGGGCGCGGGCACCCGCCTCTGGCCGGTCTCGCGCGCCGGACGACCGAAGTTCCTGCTCGACCTCACCGGCAGTGGGCGCAGTCTCCTGCAGCAGACCTACGACCGTCTCCTCCCGCTCGTCGGTGCGGACGGCGTGAACGTCATCACGGGCGTCCGCCATCGCGACGCGGTCGTCGCCCAGCTCCCCGAGCTCACCGCCGACCACGTCGTCGCCGAGCCGTCCCCCCGGGACTCGATGCCGGCGATCGGCCTCATGGCGGCCCTCATCCTGCAGCGCGACCCTGAGGCGCTGGTCGCTTCGTTCGCCGCCGACCACCTGATCCGCGACGTAGACGCCTTCCACGAGGCGGTTCGGCAAGCCGCCGCCGTCGCGCGCGAGGGGTTCGTGACGACGATCGGGCTTCGTCCTCCCTCGCGCTCCACGGCGTACTGCTACGTCGAGAGCGGTGACTCGCTGGAGGTCCAGGACGGTCCCGACGCCGTCTCGGTGCTGCGGTTCGTGGAGAAG
>NZ_JARBCJ010000311.1:0-2192 GCF_028803055.1 Mumia sp. | reverse complement strand
GGACGCCAGCACGGGACTGAGCGTCGTCGAGGCGGAGATCAGGCTGACGTCGGAGGGGCCGAACGAGATCGCCGCCGAGAAGCCGCCGTCGTCGTGTGCGCGTCCCACACCTTCTCGCTGAGGGTTCTCGCCACGAGCGCGGGGGATATCTGATCTACGATCTCACCCGGCTCAGGCGGAGCCAGACCGATCGTCCTCGGCGGCGTCGGCCGCACGGCCGTAGCGCGCGGCGACGCGACGAAGGGCGGGTGCGAGCTCAGCCGGTCCGTCGACGGTGAAGTCGGCGTCGAGGAGCCCGAGCCACAGGGCCAGCTGATCGCACGAGTCGGAGCCCACGTGAGCGATGCAGGTCGATACGTCGACTTCCTCCACGACCACAGCGGCTGGCACCCGTGCAATGATCCGCGCCGCAGGCGCCTGGACGCGCGCGCGTGCCCTGACCTGCCAGGTCACTGTCCCGAGCGTGCGCTCGACGAATCCGATGAGGTCACCGTCGGGCTCGTCTCGCGGGAGGAAGCGTGGCCCGTTCGGTGTCCGCAGGCGCATGCGGTCCACGCGGAACGTCCGCCACGCCGTACGCGCGACGTCCCACGCCGCGAGGTACCAGCGGCCACGGGTGTGGACGAGCCGGTGGGGCTCAGCCGTACGGAGTGTCGAGACTCCGTCGCTGTCTTCGTAGCCGAAGCGCACGCTCTCGCGGCAGCGCACGGCGTCGGCGATGGCGGTGAGCCGCTCGACCGGTACGGCCGACGACTCCGTCCGCAGCGCGACCGTGGCCGCCACGAGGTCCTCGAGCCGGTGACGAAGCCGAGCGGGGAGCGTCTGCTCGACCTTGACCAGCGCGCTCATGGCCGTGCCCTCGAACCCGGCGAAACCCCCGACCGCGGTGCGGAGACCGATCGCGACCGCCAACGCCTCGTCGTCGTCGAGGAGCAGCGGCGGAAGCGCGGCGCCTCCACCGAGGCGGTATCCGCCGGCCACACCCGGGACGCCCTCCACCGGATAGCCGAGGCTGCGAAGCCGGCCGACGTCGGTCCTCAGGGTCCGCGTGCTCACCTCGAGGCGCGCTGCCAGCGCCGACCCCGTCCAGTCACGTTGCGAATGCAGGAGAGACAGGAGCTGCAGCAGGCGTGCTGAGGTCGAGAGCACTCCTTTATCCTGCCCTGAAAACGCGGAAGGAGATCTTCCGCATGTCGTTCTACCGTCACGAGATGGACGAGAGCGCAGCAATCCGGCCGTACCAGATCGACATTCCTCAGAGCAGCGTCGACGACCTGCACGAGAGGCTTCGCCGTACGCGATGGCCCGACTTCTCGGCGGGTTCCGACTGGGCCAGGGGAGTGCCGCCCGGCTACCTGGCGACGCTGACCGACTACTGGTTGAACGACTTCGACTGGCGGGCCCAGGAGGCCCGTCTGAACGCGATCCCCCAGTTCGTGACCACGGTGGACGGACAGGACATCCACTTCTTCCACGTCCGGTCATCGGAGTCCGACGCGATGCCGCTGATGCTGACGCACGGTTGGCCGAGCTCGTCGGTCGAGTTCCTCCGGGTCCTCGAGCCTCTCGCGGACCCGCAACGGTCGGGTGGGCAGTCCACCGACGCGTTCGACGTGGTGGTGCCGACGCTGCCCGGGTACGGCCTGTCCACGCCCTTCCACGCGGGATGGGGCAACCTCTTCCAGGTCGCGCAGGCGTGGGCGGAGCTCGCGCGTCGCCTCGGCTACGAGAGGTACGGCCTCCAGGCGACAGACGCCGGAGCCGGCGTCGCCGGCATGCTTGCGATGATCGCGCCCGGGCAGGTCGTCGGCATGCACCTGACCGGGACCTCCGCAGGCACGCCGTTCGGGCCGGCCCTCGACCCCGACGACCTCGATGGCGCGGACCGCGACCGCATCGTGCGGTTCAACAAGGACCGCGACGAAGGTTTCGGCTACTTCCACCTTCAGGCGACCCGGCCGCAGACGATCGCGTACGCGCTGACCGACTCGCCCGTCGGTCAGCTGGCCTGGATCGTCGAGAAGTTCCACGAGTGGACCGATCCCGCTGCGGAGCTGCCCGACGAGGCTGTCGACCGCGACCAGCTCCTGACCAACGTCTCGTTGAACTGGTTCCGCCAGGCTGGGGCCACCTCCGCCCACGCCACCTACGAGGGCATCCAGGCGTGGAAGCAGATGGCGGCAGCGCAGACC
>NZ_JARBCJ010000310.1:0-2203 GCF_028803055.1 Mumia sp. | reverse complement strand
TGGCCATCGGCCCGGTCACGTGGACGGGGAGCGGCTCGCCGTCGATGGCGACCAGGTCGTCGCGGCACCCGGAGTCGAACGTCTCCGGCAGTGCGGGAACGTGTGCGCCCGGCAGGCCGATCTCGGCGATGGCTGCCGGCTGGTCGATCTCGTTGTCGCTCACCCAGTCGTGGGTCACGCCCGGGCGGATGCCGGTGAGGCGGAAGCGGAACGTCGATCCGGCGACCGAGGTGGGGAGCGCCAGCTCGACCGTCTGGGTCGAGCCTTGGTCCTCACCGTCGGTGATCTCGGGCAGCGGGACGCGCCCGACGGCCGCACCGTCGACCAGGACCTCGACCTCGGTCGGAACCGAGTGCAGGCCGTCGGCCACCACGGTGAGCGGGATCGAGCCGACCGTGACCGGCTCGGTGAGGTTGACCTCGATCCACTGGCGGTCGGGATCGCTCCGGACCGTTGTCCAGGCGGTCGCGGGGTCGCCGTCGAAGGCGGAGGCCGCCGTCTCGATCGAGCCGTTGAGCACCGTGCTCGCCCGCACCCAGGTGACCGAGCCGTCGTGCGGGCGCCCGAGGGCGGCGTCGAGGACGTTGGAGGGGTCGCGCCGGTACAGGCGGGCGTCGCCGAGCACCCCGAACTCGCGGTCGGTGGGCACCGCGACCGTGCGGACGATGGCGTTCTCCTCGTCGAGGCGCGTCGTGTCGGTGGGGTTCTGCCTCTGGCGCGTGAGCACGATGGCGAGGGGGTGGTCGGCGGAGTCGTCGCCGGTGGCCTCGGTGAGATCGGTCGGCAGCGAGATCGTCTCGGCCTGGCGCGGCGGGTCGTCGCCGATGGAGATCTCCGCGAAGCCGACGCTGCTCTGGCCGGCGTAGCGGGGCACGAAGCCCGCCGAGTCGGCCAGGATCTCGACCGACAACGTCTCGAAGGTGCGGGACGGGAACGTGATGCGCTGGCCGGGAACGTCGCGGGATTCGAGCCCCAGGTCGACGTCGAGCGGCGCCCCGTCGTCGAAGCGCAGGCGCACCTGGGTGATGTACCGGTTGCGGGCCCCGGTGGTCGGCTGGGTCAGCGTGATGTGGTCGGTCGTGGCCGGGTCGCCCAGCTCCAGTTCGATGCGTTCGCCGCGGGCGTCGAGGAACGCCGCGGTGCGCCATGCCGTCTCCAGGTCGCCGTCGACGGCCAGCGAGGGACGCTCCTCGCTGGTGTAGGTGATCGAGTTGCCGTAGCTGGTGGCGTTGGCGACCACGTCGCCGTGCTCGGTGGCGACGGTCATCGTGTTGTCGTCCGCTTCCGGGAAGAGCGGCAGCCGGTTGTCGGTGGGATCCTCCGTGAGCGGCTCGAGGTCGACGGTCTCGGTGTACCCACGGGTGTGGCGCACGGTGGTCCAGCGCTCGCCCCGGTTGCGGTTGGAGTCGGTGACCAGGAGCGCGGCGCCGTCCTCGAGCGCCGCCTGGATCTCGTCCTCGTCGAGCGAGGCCGAGTAGCGGACCAGCTCGCTGCCGTCGATCAACCCCGAGCCGGCGGCGTCGACGAGCCCGGCTCCGTCGCCGGAGACGAGCAGCGGGGTGTCGACGGGATGGGTGGACACGATGCCGACAGGGTCCTCCACCGGCAGGATCGCGACCTCGGGCGGGTGCGGAAGGGTCGGGTCGGTCTGCAGGAGCAGCTCGTCCTCGAGCTGGACGTCGCTCACGGTCTCGTTGGGCTCGCCGGGCCCGAAGCCCACGGGCTCACCGAGGCCGGGCACGCCGGTGATGAAGGCCCAGAAGTTGCGGGGTCGCGGCGTGTTGTAGCGCTCGTACTGCAGGTCGCTCTGCACGACCACGTCCCCCGCCCGCATCAGCCGGGCGAGGGGGGCGACGCTGGCGGGGTCGGCCGTGCGCTCCTGCAGCTGCAGGTCGAAGGCGTTGAGCAGGTTGGCCGACGCCGCCGAGCCGTAGGGGATGAGCTCGCGCTGCACGGACGGGCGGTCCATCAGGCCCGGGAGCACGGGGTCGACCGTGTTGCCCCAGCGGTAGCTGGCGAAGTCGGTGCCCGGCAGGACGAGCACCCGGGTGTCGCTGCCGGATGCGTCGAGGTGGGCCGCGGCCTCCTCCCAGTACGTGGGGACGTTCTCGGGGCGGCGGAGGTTCTCGGGCACGAACCGGCCGAGCCACAGGGGCGGGAGCGCCAGCACGGCGACGAGGGCGACGGCGATCGTCAGGGGGCG
>NZ_JARBCJ010000030.1:0-22644 GCF_028803055.1 Mumia sp. | reverse complement strand
GCTGCAGCACCCACTTCGGGCCGATGCCGACGTAGGTCGCGAACTCGCGCTGCAGCGTCCGCAGGCTCACGCCGCCGGCGTCGGCAAGAGCGTCGGCGCGCACGAGGCTCCGGTCGTGCTCGGCGAGCGCGACCAGCTGTCCGATCTCGGCCGCCCGGGGCTCGGACTCGTACCCCACCGCCCGGAGGTAGTCCGTCAGCGCGGCCACCATCGTCTCGTCGGAGGCCTCGGCGTCGAGGATGCGGGCGGCGGGCGGGCGGTCGTCGACACCGAGCACGTCACCGGCGGGGCGTACGGCGTCGGTCAGCGTACCGACGGACGCGCGCAGGTAGCCGTGGAAGCCTCCCGGACGGAAGGACGCGCCGAGCACGTGACCGCGGCCGACCAGGTGGCGGGAGAACGGTCGCCGGGTGACGCCGTGGACCAGCAGGCGGCCCTGCTCGGCAGCCAGGTGGAGCCGCGGCTGCGGCACGACCCGTTGGTCGTACGGCTCGGCGACCTCCCAGCGCACCCGCCACAGGTAGTCGACACCGGGAGTGTCGGCGGAGGGCTCGATCCGGCGGACGGCGATCGGGTCGGCGCGCCCGACGATCGCCTCCGGATAGCCTCGTGGCTCGTCGGACGGTCCAGCGCTCACCGCCTCAGCCTAGGCCTGTCGCGTTCCTTCAAGACCCGCATGAGTCGCGCCCCTAGCGTCGGGGACATGAGCTATGACAAGAAGGCAGAGACCACGTTCACCGTCGCGGCGTGGGAGGAGTCGGTCGTCGAGGACATCGACGGGACCGGCAACGAACGGAACGGGACGTACTACCCCGACCGCGGCATCACCCGGGCGACCGTCCGGTACGCCTACAGCGGTGATCTCGAGGGGGAGGGCGTCGTCCACTACCTGATGACCTACAAGGAGGGGGCAGCACCCGTCGTGGCCCTCGAGCGCTTCACAGGCTCGATCGGGGGCCACGAGGGCACCTGCGTCCTGCTCCACCGCGGGGCGCACGACGAGATGGACGTCAGCGACGCCGTCGAGGTCGTGGAGGGGATGGGCACCGGCGCGCTAGAGACGCTGCGGGGAGAGGCTCGGATCGAGCTCGGGGGGCACAGCGACTCCGGGTACGGGTTCGTCCTCGACTACAGCGTGTGAGTGATCCCGCCGCGCACTAGCGTCGACGCATGACCGTCGACACCGCCACGCGCGACCGCCCTCGTGGCGCGACGGTTCTCCTCTGGCTCGTGGGCGTGGCGTTCGTGGTGTCGGTGATCCACTACGTCGACAACGTCGCCAACTACGACGCCTACCCGCAGCCCGGCCCGGACGAGCTGCCGGCACCGTCCGCGGGACTGATCGGGGCGTCGTGGTTCGTCTTCACCCTCTGCGGCGTCCTCGGTGTGATCGCGTTCTTCCGCCACCGTCGCGCGGCCTGCGTCGTCGGTCTGGTGTCGTACTCCTTCAGCGGTCTCATCGGCATCGGCCACTACACCGTCGAAGGGGCCACCGACATGGTGTGGTGGCGGCAGACCCATGTGGTGGTCGACATCGTCGTGGGGATCTCGCTGCTGGCGTTCGCGGCGTGGGTCGCCGTCGTACGACCCGCGCCGTGGGAGCCGTCACACAGGGGATGACTCCGTTACCCGGCGGCGGCTCGGGCACCATGGAGACATGGTCCTGCCCTTCGCGCAGTCTCGGCGCTCCACCGTCGGCATCGAGTGGGAGCTCGCACTCGTCGACGCGGATACGGGTGACCTCCGTCAGGTGGCCCGGACCGTGCTCGAGGGCCTCGCCGGCCCCGGCGGTGCGCCGCACCCGCACGTCCACCAGGAGCTCCTCCTCAACACCGTCGAGGTCGTCTCCGGTGTGCACCAGCGGATCGGCGACGCCGGGCGCGACCTCCAGCGCAGCATCGAGGAGGTGCGGGCGGTCACCGGGCCGCTGCGCGTCGAGCTGATGTGCGCGGGCACCCATCCGTTCGCGCAGTGGGACCACCAGAAGGTCACCGACAAGGAGCGTTACAACACGCTCATCGACCGTACGCAGTGGTGGGGGCGCCAGATGCTCATCTACGGCGTCCACGTGCACGTCGGCATCGAGGACCGGGCCAAGGTGCTGCCGCTGATGCGGGCGGTGCTCGCCTACTTCGGTCACCTCCAGGCGCTGTCGGCGTCGTCCCCGTTCTGGGGAGGGAAGGACACCGGGTACGCGTCGAACCGCGCGCTGATGTTCCAGCAGCTCCCCACGGCGGGGTTGCCCTTCCGGCTCGAGGAGTGGGAGGACCTCGAGCGCTACACCGACGACATGCTGCACACCGGCGTCATCGACGAGTTCGGCGAGGTGCGGTGGGACATCCGACCCTCCCCGCGGTTCGGCACCCTCGAGGTGCGTATCTGCGATGGCACTCCCACGCTCACCGAGCTGCTCGCGATCGCCGCGCTCACCCAGTGCCTCGTCGAGCACTTCTCCGCGGAGCTCGACGCCGGCCGGGAGCTGCCGGACCTGCCGCAGTGGTTCCTCCAGGAGAACAAGTGGCGCTCCGCGCGCTACGGGATGGACGCCATCCTGATCCTGAACGCGAAGGGTGACGAGGACCTGGTGACCACCGACGTACGCCGGCTCCTGGAGGTGCTCGCGCCCGCCGCCGAGCGGCTGGGCTGCACCGAGGAGCTGGCTGACGTGGAGACGATCCTGCGCGTCGGTGCCTCCTACCAGCGGCAGCGCGAGATCGCGGGCCGTCATGGGGGAGACCTTCAACCGGTGGTGTTCTCGTTGGTCGAGGAAATGTACGCCGGTTGCCCGGTGTTGTGACGTGGTGCAGAGGATCATCCTTCTGCGCCTGTGCCCGAAGCGATCCACGACTCGGGCTCCCCGACCGAGAGGTGAGCATGTCCAAGACCGTCGACATGTGGTTCGATCCGCTGTGCCCGTGGGCCTGGATGACATCGCGCTGGTTGCTGGAGGTCGAGAAGGTCCGTGACGTGGAGGTCCGCTTCCACGTGATGAGTCTGTCGGTCCTCAACGAGGGCAACGACGACCTTCCCGAGCAGTACCGCGACATGCTCGCCCGTGGCTGGGCCGGGGTCCGCGTCCCCGTCGCGGCCGCACACAAGCACGGCGACGACGTCCTGCGCGATCTGTACACCGCGATCGGCACCCGCGTTCACCCCGGCGGCCGCACGCTCGACCGCACCGTGCTCGCCGAGGCGCTCGAGGAGGTCGGGCTCGAGGCCGACCTGATCGAGGCGGCCGACTCCGAGGAGTACGACGAGGCGCTCCGTGCGTCCCACGAGCGCGGCATCACCCTGGTCGGCGAGGATGTCGGCACCCCGGTGGTCGCCATCGACGGCGTCGCCTTCTTCGGCCCGGTCGTCTCGCCGGCTCCCAAGGGCGAGGCTGCCGGCAGGCTGTGGGACGGCTGTCTCCTCGTCGCGGGCACCGACGGGTTCTTCGAGCTCAAGCGGACCCGTACGCGGGAGCCGATCTTCGACTGACCGTCACCACACGGTGGATCGCGTGCCGAGTGGCTAGGGTCGCGACATGCTCTATCCACAGGCACGAACCGAGGTCGCGGATGCCGACGTGGACGCTGGCGCCGGCGTCCGCGACCTCGCGGCCGAACGCCTCGCCGACCGTGAGGCCGCGCTCGCCGAGACCATCCGGATCGACGTCGCCCACGTCGCCGACCTCGACGCGGACGGGGTGCCTGTGCGCCTCTACCGCCCCGAGGAGGACACTCCGGTCCTCCTCTACGTGCACGGCGGCGGCTGGGTCTTCCACGACCTCGACACCCACGACGCGTTCTGCCGCTACCTCGCGAACGCGACCGGGTGGTCGCTGCTGGCGGTCGGCTACCGGCTCGCGCCGGAGCACCCGTATCCCGCTCCGCTCGACGACGTCGCCACGGCACTGACGTGGCTGCGCGCCCACGGTGACGAGCTCGAGGTGGACACGACGCTCGTCGCCGGGATCGGAGACTCCTCCGGCGCGAACCTGATCGCCGGGCTCTGCGTGCGCGACCCCGGTGCGCTGGCGTACCAGGTCCTCGTCTACCCGCCGCTGGACGCGCTCGCCGACACGGAGTCGCGCCGCACAGAGGGCGTCCCGGAGAACGGGTTCGTGGCCGCCGACATCGACTGGTACTGGGACCAGTACGTCCCGTCGGCGCAGGTCAGGGCCGAGCCTGAGGTGTCGCCGCTGCGGGCCGCCGACGTGCGCGGCCTCCCGCCGGCGCTCGTGATCACCGCCGAGCACGACCTGCTGCGGGACGAGGGCGAGGCGTACGCGGCACGGCTCGCCGACGCGGGCGTCTCGACCGTGGCTTGGCGGGCGCTGGGCATGACCCACGGCTTCTGGCGACGCCCCTGGGAGTTCGACGCGTCGCGCTCGGCCGTACGGCTGGTGGCGGGGACGCTGCGCGACCTCGCCGCCTCGCTGAGAGACTGACCGCATGCGCGTTCACATCGGTTGCGACCACGCCGGATTCGAGCTCAAGAACCACCTCGTCGACCATCTGAGCCGACAGGGCCACGACGTGGTGGACCATGGCCCGTCCACGTACGACGCGGAGGACGACTACCCGCCCTTCTGCCTCGCGACGGGGGAGGCCGTGGTCGGCGACCAGGGCAGCCTGGGTGTCGTGATCGGTGGGTCGGGCAACGGTGAGCAGATCGCCGCCAACAAGGTCGACGGGATCCGCGCCGCGCTGGCGTGGTCGCCGGAGACCGCTCGGCTCGCCCGCCAGCACAACAACGCCAACGTCGTTGCCGTCGGCGCGCGGATGCACTCGACGGAGGATGCCGTGGCCCTGGTCGAGACGTTCCTCGCGACGCCGTTCAGCGGCGAGGAGCGTCACGCGCGGCGCGTGTCGCTGCTGACCGCCTACGAGCAGTCACGCGGCACCGACGTCGCGGACCGGCGCGAGGACTTCTGAGGGGTGCCCGAGGGCCACACTCTCCACCGCCTCGCGCTGGACCTCGACGCGACCTTCGCCGGCGACACGACGTGGTCGTCGAGCCCGCAGGGACGCTTCGCCGACGGCGCTGCCCGGATCGGGCAACGTGTGATGGACCGCGCCGAGGCCTACGGCAAGCAGCTCTTCGTCCGGTTCGCCGGGCTGGAGGACGAGGTCCGGGTCCACCTCGGACTCATCGGCGGGCTGACGATCCACGACGGGCTACCCGAGCCTGGGGCGGTCGGTGATGTCTCGGCCCGGCCGGTCGTCGGACAGGTCCGCTGGCGGCTCGAGTCGGTGCGGGCGTGGGCGGACCTGCGAGGTGCCACGGTCTGCACGCTGCTCACGCCGGACGAGAAGGCTGCGTACGTCGCCAGGCTGGGACCCGATCCGCTGCGCGACGACGCCGACCCGTCCGCCGCGTGGCGGCGGATCGCCCGCTCGCGGGTCTCGATCGCCGCGCTCCTGATGGACCAGTCGGTGCTGGCCGGGGTCGGCAACGTCTACCGGGCGGAGGTCTTGTTCCGGCACAACCTCGACCCCTTCATGGAGGGGCGGTTCCTGCGACGAGCAGAGTGGGACGCGGTGTGGGGCGACCTCGTGAAGCTGATGGCGTACGGCGTCGTCCACAACCGCATCGACACGGTCCGGCCCGAGCACGAGCCGGAGGCGATGGGCCGGCCACCGCGCAAGGACGACCACGGCGGCGAGGTCTACGTCTACCGGCGCACCCACCTGCCGTGCCTGGTGTGCGGTACGCCGGTGCGCACCGAGGTGGTGGCGGGCCGAAACCTCTTCTGGTGTCCGCGGTGTCAGCCAAGGAGCCGACGGCGCACCCCCGTCCGCCTCTGATCCGTCACAGCGTGGTGTCGGTCAGCTGACGTCGGGAAGGGCGCGGGCGGCGAGCAGCGCGCTGATCTCCTCGCGCTCACGGCGGACGGCGGCGAGCTCGTTGGCGGACCCCAGCGCGTTGGCGCACGCCACGTCGGTGGACGCGAACCGCGCGAGCCCGGAGGTCGCGACATGCCAGGCGAAGCTGAGCGGTCTCATCGATTCCTCCAGAGGATTGTCGGGACTCGGACGCGGCGCCTGGTCCGCCTACCCTGCCCAGACCGGCCAGGCGCCGCGTGCTGCGTCGTCCTGGTGATGCGTGATCACCGACCGACGCTCGTCACGTTAGACGGCCGAGGATTCCGACCGGTTAGCCCGCGGTGACATCGGGGTTAACAGTGTCAATACGGACATCACGGGCCAAGAGTTTCGTTCAGTGTGAGCGGGATATCCGGTTGAGCCGCAGTCTGACGCGCCCTTCGTGGTCACGGAAGCGGGTGTGGTGAGACGACGTCGCTGTCACCCGACGGCATGAAGGACGACAGAAAACTGTCGTCTGCCGAAACGAGGACGAAGACGCGGGGATCATCAGTCGGGATGCTCATGGCGCTGCTCCTGCGGTCGTTGGGCACGTAGGGCACGGAGTGCCTCAGACGCGCCGCCGGATGACCGTCAGGGGCCGACCGAAAAGTGGCCCTGACCAGCGGTGATGGTCGTGGAGCGGACGACGGGAATCGAACCCGCGTAATCAGTTTGGAAGACTGAGGCTCTACCATTGAGCTACGTCCGCGTGTCGACTTCGGGGCGCTGAGCCGTGCGGCCGACCGCGACCATGATGCCACACCCCTGCCGCACTCTCGCGACCCGGTGGCGCCGATCCTCGCGGGCGTCGCGTGTGCCCGCAGTTCTGGGTGCGAGGTGTTCGTCCACTACAGTGGAGCGGGCGCCCGCACCGCTGGAACGGTGCGTACCGGGATGTAGCGCAGCTTGGTAGCGCATCCGCTTTGGGAGCGGAGGGTCGCAGGTTCAAATCCTGTCATCCCGACAGCCGACGACGTGTCGCCACATCCGGCGACTGTCCTGCACGACGACCAAGGAGAACGTACTCGTGAAGAGTGCCCAGGAGACAGTGAGCCCGACCCGGGTCAAGCTGACCATCGAGGTCCCGTTCGAGGAGCTCAAGCCGAGCCTCGACAAGGCCTACAAGACGATCGGGTCGCAGATCTCGGTCCCCGGCTTCCGTCGGGGCAAGGTCCCCACGAAGGTCGTCGACCAGCGCGTGGGACGGGGCACCATCCTCGACCAGGCGATCAACGACGCCCTTCCGGGGATCTACTCGCAGGCCGTCGCGGAGGCCGAGATCCAGCCCCTCGGACAGCCTGAGGTCGACGTGAGCCGCCTCGAGGACGGCGAGCTCGTCGAGTTCACCGTCGAGGTGGACGTGCGCCCCGAGTTCGAGACGCCCGACCTGAGCGACGTCGAGGTCACCGTGCCCGACGTCTCGGTCGACGACTCCGACGTCGACGAGCAGGTGCAGGCGCTGCGTGAGCGCTTCGCCACGCTGACCGAGGTCGACCGCCCGGCCGCCGACGGCGACTTCGTCACGATCGACCTCTCCGCCAGCAAGGACGGCGAGAAGCTCGACGTCGCGCAGGCCAGCGGGATCGTCTACCAGGTCGGCAAGGACTCGATGCTCGACGGGCTCGACGACGCCGTGACCGGCATGTCCGCCGGCGAGAGCACGACGTTCCAGACCCAGCTCGCCGGTGGCGATCTCAAGGGCGAGGACGTCGACGTCGAGGTCACCGTGACGACCGTCAAGGAGCAGGAGCTTCCCGAGCTCGACGACGACTTCGCGCAGACGGCGTCGGAGTTCGACACCGTCGACGAGCTGCGTGCTGACATCCGCGAGAAGCTCACGCGCGGCAAGCGCATCGAGCAGGCCGCCGATGCCCGCGACGCGGTGCTCGAGGCCGCGCTCGAGAAGCTGGACGTCCCGGTCCCCGACTCGGTCGTCGAGGCCGAGATCGCCAGCCGTCGCCAGCAGATCGAGCAGCAGCTCGCCTACGCCGGCATGACGATGGACGCCTACCTCGAGTCCGAGGAGCAGACCGCCGACGAGTTCGAGGCCGATCTCGACAAGCGCGTCCGCGACTCGCTCGTTGCACAGTTCCTCCTCGACCAGGTCGCCGCCGACTCCGAGATCGGCATCGAGCAGGACGAGCTCACCGAGCACATGCTGCGTCGCGCCCAGCAGTCGGGCGAGGACCCGCAGTCGTTCATGCAGCACATGGTCGAGCACAACCACATCCCCGAGCTCGTCGCCGAGGTCGTGCGCGGCAAGGCGCTCGCGGCGGTCGTCGAGAACGCCACCGTCAAGGACGAGTCGGGCAACGTCATCGACCTCGCCAAGCTCCGCGGCGACGGCAGCTTCGCCGACGACGAGGACTCAGCCGCGGCCGAGGACTCCGACGAGAGCTGACGTCGGTCCCGGACCGTACGACGGCCCCTTCCCGCGCTGCGGGGAGGGGCCGTCGCCGTGTTCGGGCTGACCGTCCAGGGGCGGGGTAGCGGCGAGCGGTCGGATACCGCGAGTATGTGAGGCGTGACGTCCACCGCTCCCCGCACCGCGCACACCGCCGCGGTCGCCTTCGGCTACGCCGACGACGTGGTGGTCCGGTGCGTCCGCGAGGTCCACGACGCCGTCGCGCGCCGCGTGTTCGGCAGGTGGTGGGGCGGTCACGTCCCCAAGGTGGCCCACGACGCCGTGGCCTCGGTGGCCTACGCGGGTGTCTCCGGCGGGCTCCGTGGGGCCAGCCGCGGGCTGCGGCGCCTCGCCGACCGAGGAGTCGGCCGGTCGGTCGAGAGCACGCCGCGCACGCGGCTGCTGCGCTCTGCCGTCAACGCCCTCGTCGGTGACCGGCTCGCCGACGGGAAGGACCCGTACGCGCTGCCGATGGTGCTCCGCAGCGATGGCGCCGACGTCGTGCCGGATGGGGCCGGCTTCGCCCGTGCCTACCCGGCCGCCACCGGCGAGGTCGCCGTGCTGGTCCACGGGCTCGGGGAGAACGACGACTCCTGGGACTTCCGGGCGCAGCGGCACGGACGGACGTACGACGACGCCCTGCACGAGCAGACGGCCGCGACCCCCGTCCGCCTGCGTTACAACACCGGCCGCCACGTCTCCGACAACGGCGCCGAGCTGTCTGACCTGCTCGCCGACCTCGTCGCCGCGTGGCCGGTTCCGGTCACCCGGCTCCATCTCGTGGGGCACTCGATGGGTGGTCTCGTGGTCCGGTCCGCGACGGCCCACGGGGTCGCGGGCAGAGCAGCGTGGACCGAGATCGTCGCCACGGTCGTCTGCCTCGGCACACCGCACCTCGGCGCCGCGATGGAACGCGCCGCGCACGCGGGCTCGCGGGTCCTGAGCGCCGTCCCCGAGAGCCTCCCGTTCGCCACCGTCCTCGGCGCCCGGTCGGCCGGGATCGTTGACCTCCGCCACGGCTACGTCACCCGCGACGAGTGGCACGGGCAGGACCTCACCGCCCGTTGGGGCGACGGCCGGCTCGCCGTGGCACCGTTGCCGCACGCGACCTACCACTTTGTCGCCGCGGCGGCCGACCTGATCGTCAGCGGTCGCTCGGCAGCCGGAGCAGGGCGCGGCGGCGCCGTCGTGGTGGCTCACGCGTCGGCCTCCCGCGTCCCCGGCGGCCACCTCGGCCTTCTCAACCATCCCCGCATCGCCGAGCGGCTCGTCGGGTGGGTCAACGGCCGCCCTCCCGCGCTCGTCACCGGCTCAGACCACCCGCACTCCACCCCCACCCAGGAAGGACGACCATGAACGTCGCCCCCGACCCGTACCTCCTCGAGGTCAGCACCGACGTCGACGCGCCGCCCCGCGCCGTGTGGGAGGTCGTCTCCGACCTCCGGCGGATGCCGGAGTGGAGCCCGCAGACCCGGCGGATGATCGTGCGCGGGCGGATCGGCAAGGGCACCCGCACGCTCAACATCAATAAGTACGGGTGGAGGGTGTGGCCCACCACCTCCACCGTCGTGAGGTACGACCCGCAGCGGGCGATCGCGTTCTCGGTGCCGGTCAACGGCACGGTGTGGTCCTACCACCTCGAGGACCTCGGCGAGGGCCGCACCCGTCTCGTCGAGCGCCGTGAGGCGCCGCAGGGCACGACGCCGGTCTCGCGCGCACTGATCAAGCGGTTCCTCGGCGGGGACGCCGCCTACGGCTCCCAGCTCGAGCGTGACATGGAAGCGACGCTGGATCGGATCAAGGCTGCGGTCGAGCGTCGTCCGTGAATGCCTCACCTCCGTCCCGCGACCACGTCCAGGGTCGCGGCGGGTCGGGTTGTGCGCCCGTAGCGAAATCGGCCGGGTTCCCCTCGGGTTCGTCTCCCGGCCCCGCTAGGGTCGAGGGCGTGAACACAGAGATGACACCGCGCATGGCTGGCGAGGTCGGCCCGAACGATCTCGACGGCCACATCTACCAGCGCCTCCTCAAGGAGCGCATCATCTTCCTCGGGTCGGAGGTGCGCGACCAGAACGCCAACGCGATCTGCGCGCAGATGCTGCTGCTCAACGCGGAGGATCCCAAGACCGACATCCGGCTCTACATCAACTCGCCCGGCGGCTCCGTCGACTCCGGCATGGCGATCTACGACACCATGCAGTTCATCTCCAACGACGTCGTGACCGTGGGCATGGGGCTCGCCGCCTCGATGGGGCAGTTCCTCCTCGCCGCCGGCGCTCCAGGCAAGCGCTATGCGCTCCCGCACGCGCGGATCATGATGCACCAGCCGTCCGGCGGTCTCGGCGGCTCTGCCTCCGACATCCGCATCCAGGCCGAGCAGAGCCTGCTCCTCAAGCTGCAGCTCAACCAGCTCCAGGCCACCCACACGGGCCAGACGCTCGAGACCATCGAGCGCGACTCCGATCGCGACCGGTGGTTCACCGCCGAGCAGGCGAAGGACTACGGGTTCATCGACCACGTGATCGCCCGCGTGAACGACGTGACACGGGGTGAGGCGTCGTGACCGCCTCCGTCCTCCCGATCAGCGGCCCGACCCCAGGAGCCGGCATGACCATGCCCCACCAGCAGTTCGCCCCCTCGATGAACTACTACATCCCTCAGTGGGAGGAGCGGACGTCGTACGGCTTCCGCCGCATCGATCCCTACGCCAAGCTGTTCGAGGACCGCATCATCTTCCTCGGCACGCCGATCTCCGACGACGTCGCCAACGCGGTGATGGCACAGCTGCTGTGCCTGCAGTCGATGGACCCCGATCGCGACATCTCGCTCTACATCAACTCGCCCGGCGGCTCGTTCACGGCGCTCACGGCCATCTACGACACGATGCGCTACCTCAAGCCCGACGTGCAGACGGTGTGCCTCGGGCAGGCGGCCTCCGCCGCGGCTGTCCTGCTGGCGGCCGGCACCCCGGGCAAGCGCCTCGCACTGCCCAACAGCCGGATCCTGATCCACCAGCCCTACACCGAGGGCACCTACGGTCAGAGCTCCGACCTGGAGATCACCGCCAACGAGATCCTGCGCATGCGCGACCTGCTGGAGACGATGATCTCCGAGGCCTCGGGCAAGCCGAAGGACGAGGTCAGCCGCGACGTCGAGCGCGACAAGATCCTCACCGCCGACCAGGCCGTCGAGTACGGCCTCGTCGACCAGATCCTGGAGACGCTCAAGACTCCGGCGGTCTGACAGAACTGACACGCCCGACGCCGGGTCGGCCACACGTCGGCCCGGCACAGGGTACGGTCGAAGAAGCAGCGGCGGGGGACACAGCCCCGCACGACGAAGGGTGAGGAAGCGGTGGCACGCATCGACGGCGGTGACCTGCTCAAGTGCTCGTTCTGCGGCAAGAGTCAGAAGCAGGTCAAGAAGTTGATCGCCGGGCCGGGCGTCTACATCTGCGACGAGTGCATCGAGCTGTGCAACGAGATCATCGAGGACGAGCTGCAGGAGACGTCCGAGGTCTCGCTCGACGAGCTCCCGAAGCCCCGCGAGATCTACGAGTTCCTCAACCAGTACGTCATCGGCCAGGACCCGGCCAAGAAGTCGCTCGCGGTGGCGGTCTACAACCACTACAAGCGGGTGCAGGCCGGCGCCGCCGCCGGCCGTCACAAGGAGGACGTGGTCGAGCTGGCCAAGTCCAACATCCTGCTCGTGGGTCCCACCGGCTGCGGCAAGACCTATCTCGCGCAGACGCTCGCCCGGATGCTCAACGTCCCGTTCGCGATCGCCGACGCGACCGCGCTCACCGAGGCGGGCTACGTGGGTGAGGACGTCGAGAACATCCTCCTCAAGCTGATCCAGGCCGCTGACTACGACGTCAAGAAGGCCGAGACCGGCATCATCTACATCGACGAGGTCGACAAGATCGCCCGCAAGAGCGAGAACCCGTCGATCACGCGTGACGTGTCCGGCGAGGGCGTGCAGCAGGCGCTGCTCAAGATCCTGGAGGGGACGACGGCCTCCGTGCCGCCCCAGGGCGGGCGCAAGCACCCGCACCAGGAGTTCATCCAGATCGACACCACCAACATCCTCTTCATCGTGGGCGGCGCGTTCGCC
Organism: Mumia sp.; assembly: GCF_028803055.1. Lineage (NCBI taxonomy): Bacteria > Bacillati > Actinomycetota > Actinomycetes > Propionibacteriales > Nocardioidaceae > Mumia > Mumia sp. The sequence goes on along the minus strand of NZ_JARBCJ010000030.1, from coordinate 10,278 downwards.
GGCATCGAGCAGATCATCGAGAGCCGCAACGGCAAGATGTCGCTCGGCTTCAACCCCAACCGCGAGGAGGCGGCCGCCGAGCGCGTCACCGGGCAGTCGTTCAACCAGCTGATGCCCGAAGACCTGCTCAAGTTCGGTCTGATCCCCGAGTTCATCGGGCGTCTGCCGGTCATCGCGACGGTCGAGAACCTCGACAAGGAAGCCCTCGTCGAGATCCTCACCCAGCCCAAGAACGCGCTGACCAAGCAGTACGCCAAGCTCTTCGAGATCGACCACGTCGAGCTGGAGTTCACCGAGGACGCCATCGACGCGATGGCCGACCTCGCGCTGCTGCGCGGCACCGGTGCCCGAGGACTGCGCGCGATCATCGAAGAGGTCCTGCTCAACGTCATGTACGACGTCCCGAGCCGTGACGACGTCGCCAAGGTCGTCGTCACCAAGGAGACGGTCCTCGACAACGTCAACCCGACGCTCGTGCCGCACCGCGACGAAGAGCGTCGCGACAAGGCTTCCTGAGTCGGACCGCCCGCGTCGGTGAGCCTAGACTCGCCGCGTGACATACGACTTCGCCTTGCTCGGTGCCACCGGGTTCACCGGCGGCCTCACTGCCGACTACCTCGCCGCGCACGCGCCAGACGGTGCCTCGTGGGCGATCGCGGGACGCAGCCGTGCCAAGCTCGACGCCGTCGCTGGTCGCATCGCCGCGACCGGTCGGGCGACACCTGACGTCGTCGTCGCCGACGTGACCGATCCGCGCTCGCTCCGCGCGCTGGCGGAGTCCACCGCCGTCCTGGCGTCCACGGTCGGCCCGTACGCCCTCCACGGCGGGCCTGTCGTCGCAGCCTGCGCGGAGGCCGGCACCACCTACTGCGACCTCACCGGCGAGCCCGACTTCGTCGACCGCATGTGGCTGGAGCACCACGACACCGCCGTACGCACGGGCGCGCGTCTCGTGCACTCCTGCGGCTTCGACTCGGTGCCGCACGACATCGGCGTGCTCTACACGGTGAGGCAGCTCCCGACGGGCGTGCCGATCACGATCCGGGGGTACGTCCGGGCCTCGGGCGAGATCTCGGGTGGGACCTACCAGTCCGCACTCGGCGGGTTCGCCGCGGTCCGTACGAGCCGGTCGACGGCGCAGGAACGCCGCCGGCGCGAGCCACGTCCCGAGGGTAGGAGGGTGCACTCTCTGTCGGAGCGGCCCGGGCGTGGAGCGTCGGGCAGAGGGTGGGCGCTCCCGCTGCCGACCATCGACCCGCAGGTCGTCTTGAGGTCCGCTCGAGCCCTGCCCGCGTACGGACCTGACTTCTCCTACGGGCACTATGCGCAGTTCCGTCATCTGCCGACGGCGGTCGCCACGACGCTCGGGCTGGGTGCGCTCGCTGTCGGCGTGCAGGTCCCGCCCGTCCGCAAGGCGCTGCTGGGGATGAAGGGGTCGGGGGAGGGGCCCAGCGAGGCACGACGTGCGCGCTCGTGGTTCCGGGTCCGGTTCGAGGCGCAGGCGGGTGACACCCGTCTGATCACCGAGGCTGCCGGCGGCGACCCCGGATACACCGAGACCGCGCGCATGCTCGGCGAGACGATGCTGGCGCTGTCGTACGACGACCTGCCGGAGACGGCCGGCCAGGTCACGACGGCGGTGGCGGCCGGGGACGCGCTGCTGGCGCGCCTGCCGTACTTCCACACGATCTGACACGTCGCGCCCCGTCAGAGCGTGAGCTTGAACCCGACGTGGCTCGCCGTGAACCCGAGCCGCTCGTAGAAGCGGTGTGCACCCTCACGTGAGGCGTCCGACGTGAGCTGCACGAGGTGGCAGCCCGCAGCACGGGCCTCGTCGACGGCCCACTGGATCATCGTCGACCCGAGCCCGTCACCGCGCAGGTCCCGCCGAACGCGTACGGCCTCGATCTGGGCTCGCGTCGCTCCACGCCGCCCCAGCCCGCGCAGGAAGCTGAGCTGGAGCGTGCCCACCACCTCTCCGCCGCGCTCTGCGACCACGATGCGCTGGCTCGGGTCGCCCGTGAGCGCGGTGAGCGCCTCGTAGTAGGGCCTGAGGTCGTCAGGCGACTCACGGGTCGCGCCGAGCGGGTCGTCGGCGAGCATGGCCACGATCTGCGGGACGTCGTCGGGGACGGCGTCGCGCATCGCCGGGTCGTTCACTCGCTCGGCTTCGCCGCGCTCTCGGCGGGCTTCTTCGGCTCCGGGTCCGCGAGCTCGGCCTCGACCGCGATCTCGTCACCTTGCTGCGAGGTGTCGACGACGAACTCGACGTCGCCGGTGACGTTGCCGGCGGCACGCAGGTCGGGAAGGGCCCGCTTCACGATCTCGAGGCGCTGCTCGGCGCCGCGCACGACCAGTCCGGTCACAGCGGTGCGCTGACTGACCTTCGCCGTGGACTTCGCGCCGCGGATGCCGGCGAGGACCTGACCGGCCGCCACCAGCAGCGCAGGATCGTGGGGAGTGGTCGTGATCTCGATGTCGGCCACGGGCCACTCAGCACGGTGGATCGAGCCCTCCTGCCACCACGACCAGACCTCTTCGGTGACGTAGGGCAGGAACGGTGCGAGCAGGCGCAGCTGGACCGACAGGGCGATCGCGAAGGCACAGCGTGCCGAGTCCGCGCCCGCGCCCTCGCCACGGGCGCGGTCCTTCACGAGCTCCAGGTAGTCGTCGCAGAAGTCCCAGAAGAACCGCTCCGTCACCTCGAGCGCCGTCGTGTAGTCGTAGGCCTCGAACGCCTCCGTGGCCTCGATGGCGACCTGGCGGAGCCGGCGCAGCATCGAGAGGTCGAGGAGCTCGGTCACCCGGTGCGGCTCGAGGAAGGAGGCGTCGACCCCCAGGCCGTACGCCTCGGGCGCGGCGAGCACGAACTTGGACGCGTTGAGCACCTTCATCGCGAGGCGGCGCCCGACCTTCATCTGGGCCTCGTCGAACGGCGAGTCGGCACCGGGTCGTGCGCCCGCGGCGCGCCAACGCACCGCGTCGGCCCCGAACTTCTCGAGGATGTCGGTCGGGACGACCACGTTGCCCTTGGACTTGGACATCTTCTTGCGGTCGGGATCGACCACGAAGCCTGAGATCAGCGCGTGCGACCACGGCGCGGTGTGGTTCTCGAGGTGGGCACGCACCACGCTGGAGAACAGCCAGGTGCGGATGATGTCGTGCGCCTGGGGCCGGAGGTCCATCGGGAACGTCCGCTCGAACAGGTCCTGGTCGCGCTCCCAGCCGCAGGCGATCTGCGGGGTGAGCGACGACGTGGCCCAGGTGTCGAAGATGTCCGGGTCGCCGACGAACCCGCCCGGCTTGCCGCGCTGGTACTCCTCGAAGCCTCTCGGTGCCTGTGCCTGCGGGTCGACCGGTAGGTCGGCCTCGGTCGGCACGATCGGGTTCTCGTAGTCGGGCTCACCCTCGTTGTCGAGGGCGTACCAGACGGGAATGGGCACCCCGAAGAAGCGCTGCCTGCTGAGCAGCCAGTCACCGTTGAGACCGTCGATCCAGTTGGTGTAGCGCGTCTGCATGTAGGCCGGGGACCACGAGATGTCGTGGCCACGCGCCACGAGCTGACCGCGCAGCTCCGGCTCCCGACCGCCGTTGGCGAGGTACCACTGGCGCGTCGAGACGATCTCCAGGGGCTTGTCGCCCTTCTCGTAGAAGTTCGCCATGCGGGTCGTCGGCTTGGGCTCGCCGTCGAGGTCACCGGACTCGCGCAGCGCGGCGACGAGCGCCTCGCGCGCGGAGAAGACGGTCTTGCCGGCCAGCTGTTCGTACGCCCGGCGTCCGTCGTGCGACGAGATCCAGCCCGGGACCTCCCGGAGGATGCGGCCGTCGCGACCGACGACCGTCCGCGTCGGCAGGTCGTACTCGCGCCACCACTGGACGTCGGTCAGGTCGCCGAAGGTGCAGCAGTGGACGATGCCTGAGCCCTTCTCAGGATCGGCGGCGGCATCCGCGATGATCGGCAGCTCCACGCCGAAGATCGGCGAGGTCGCCGTCGTGCCGAACAGGTGCTGGTAGCGCTCGTCGTCGGGGTGGGCGATCAGCGCGACCGCCGACGGGGTCAGCTCGGGCCGGGTCGTCTCGACGTGGACCTTCGAGCCGTCGGGGAGCGTGTAACCGACCCGGTAGTAGTGCCCCGGGTAGTCGCGGGCCTCGAGCTCGGCCTGCGCCACCGCCGTCTGGAAGGTGACGTCCCACAGGGTCGGGGCGTCGGAGGTGTAGGCCTCCCCGCGTGCGAGGTTGCGGAGGAAGGCCCGCTGCGACGCGGTCCGCGAGGTGTCACCGATCGTCGTGTAGGTCTGCTCCCAGTCGACCGACAGGCCGACGGTGCGCCAGACGTCCTCGAACGCCTTCTCGTCGATCTCGACGAGCTCCTCGCAGAGCTTGATGAAGTTTTCTCTGCTCACCGGGATCTGGCGCTTCGGGTCGGGCTTCTCGGGCGGCGTGAAGTCCTCGTCGTACGGCAGCGAGGGGTCGCAGCGGACACCGAAGTAGTTCTGGACGCGGCGCTCGGTGGGCAGACCGTTGTCGTCCCAACCCATCGGGTAGAAGACCTCCATGCCACGCATGCGCTGGAAGCGGGCGATGAGATCGGCGTGCGTGTAGGAGAAGACGTGGCCGACGTGCAGCGACCCGGAGACGGTCGGCGGCGGTGTGTCGATCGCGTATACCTGGTCCCGCGTCTTGGAGCGGTCGAACGCGTAGGTGCCACGCTCTTGCCACAGCGCGGACCACTTCTGCTCGAGCCCTTCCAGGGCAGGCTTCTCCGGCACGTTGCTCATGACGCCAGTCTAGGAGTGCGGCGATCCTCGACCGTGACCCGGCTGCAACCTCCCGTCACGGGGTCCGTGGTCCACCCTCGCCTCCGACCGCGACCGGATCTGCGTGCGGACCGAGCGCGTCATCGCCGGCGACGTCCTCTTGGCGCGCGAGAGCGCTCGGCCACCACATGTGGCGCCCCACGTCGAGGTTGAGAGCGGTCACCAGCACCGACCGTACGACGAGGGTGTCGAGCAGCACGCCGAACGCGACCGTGAAGCCCATCTGCGCGAAGAACACCAGCGGGAGCGTCGCCAGCACCGAGAACGTGCCGGCGAGCACCAGACCCGCCGAGGTGATCACGGCGCCGGTCGCGGCGAGCCCGATGAGGGCACCCCTGCGTGTGCCGACCCGGTGCGCCTCCTCGCGCACCCGGGTCATCAAGAAGATGTTGTAGTCGATCCCGAGCGCGACGAGGAAGACGAACACGAACAGCGGGAAGGCCGTGTCGGTCCCCGCGAACCCGAACACGTGACGGAAGACCAGCGCGCTGATGCCGAGGGCCGCCCCGAAGGACAGCACCACCGTGGCGAGCAGGATGACGGGCGCGACCAGGGCGCGCAGCAGTGCCATCAGGATGAGCACGACCACCACGAGGATCGCCGGGATGATCACCCGGTTGTCGCGGGCCGAGGCGTTCTGGATGTCGAGGGTGACAGCGGTGGTGCCACCGACCAGCGCGTCGGGGTCGGCGGCGTCGAGGTCGTCACGGAGGTTCTCGATCGCGTCGTAGGCGGCGTCGCTGTCGGGCTCGGACTCCAGGGTGCCCTCCATGTAGGCCAGGTCGCCCTTGACCGTCGGCTCGGTCACGCTCTGGTCGGCGATCCCGTCGTCGGCCTGGAACGCCGCGCGGACGTCATCGACTGTCTCGGGGCTCGAGACCACGACGACCGGCGCGCCGGCACCGCCAGGGAAGTGGTCGGAGAGGACCTTCTCGCCCGCGACGGAGTCGGGCGTGCCGAGGAACGCCTCCTCGGTGCTGAGACCGGTCGCGTTGAGCTGAATGATGCCGATGCTCGCGACCGCCAGCAAGAGCGAGGTTCCGACCCAGATCCGCCGGGGGCGCCGGGCGATGCGGCGACCGGCGCCGGCCCACACGCCGTGCGCGCTCGGGTCGACGTCGCCGAAGTGCGGGATGCGCGGCCAGAAGATCCATCGCCCCAGGACCACCAGCAGCGCGGGCAGCATCGTGAGCATCACCGCAAGACCGCACACGATGCCGATCGCGGCGACCGGACCGAGGCCGCGGGTCGACGTCATCTGGGCGAGCAGCAGGCACAGCATGCCGATCGCGACGGTCGCGCCACTGGCGACGATCGCGGGTCCCGCGCGGTGCAGAGCGCTCGCCATCGCCTCACGACGGCTCTCGTGCCGTCGCAGCTCCTCGCGGTAGCGGGCGACCAGCAGGAGGGCGTAGTCGGTGCCGGCGCCGAAGACCAGGACCGTCAGGATGCTCGCGCTCTGACCGTCGACGGTGAGGTCCGCGTACTTGGCCAGCAGGACGATGACCGCCTGGGCGACGACGAGAGCGACGGCGGCCGAGACGACCGGCAGGAGCCACAGGACCGGGCTGCGGTAGGTGAGCAGCAGCAGGATGGTCACCACGCCGCCGGCCGCGAGCAGCAGGGTGCTGTCGATGCCCTCGAAGACCGCGGCGGAGTCCGCGGCCTGCCCCGCAGGGCCGGTCACGTACGTCTCGAGCCCGTCATCACCGTCGCCCGCGGTGGCCTGCAGCTCGTCGACGACCTCGGCTGCTTTGTTCCAGCCGTCCTCGCCCAGGTTGAGCGGGACGATGATCTCGAGGGCCTCGCCGTCCTCGGACGGGATCGGACCGACGACCTTCCCGTCGATGTCGTCGCGCTGGGCGAACGTCGCCGCGTCCTCCTGTGCGGCAGCCGTGTCGGCCGGTTGCAGGCCGCCTTCGCGCTCGTACACCACCACCGCCGGGATGAGGTTGGGGGAGGAGAAGCTCTTGGCAGCGTCGAGCGCCTTCGTCGACTCCGCGCTGGTGGGCAGCCAGTTCTCGGCCTCGTTCTCCTGAACGTCGGTCAGCTGGCCGGCCGTCGAGCCGAGCAGACCGACGACCACGACCCAGAAGACGATCGCAAGTACAGGTGTGAAGCGGTGGTTGATCCATCCGGCGATCGATCGGTGCATGGTGTTCCCCCTGAAAAGCAGCTGTTCGACCCTACGACCGGCCGGGCGTCAGGAAGTCATCGTTTGCATCCCTGGGATACTGGACGCGATGACGAACCCCACGTACGCCGACGTCGAGCAGGCCCTGCTGGCGCGCTGGCCCGAAACCAGGCTCGAGCCGTCGCTGGAGCGCATCCGCGCCCTGTGCCGTCTGATGGGCGACCCCCAGACGGCGTACCCGGTGATCCAGCTCACCGGCACGAACGGCAAGACCTCGACCGGCCGCATGATCGACGCACTCCTGCGCGAGCTGGGAGTGCGCACCGGCCGGTTCACGAGCCCGCACCTGGTCTCGATGACCGAACGCATCAGCATCGACGGCCAGCCGCTGAGCGAGGAGCTCTTCGTCGAGGCTTATGCCGACGTCGCCGCGTACGCCCAGGTGGTCGACGACAGCCAGCCGGTCCCGCTGTCGTACTTCGAGCTCATGGTCGGGATCGCCTACCAGGCCTTCGCCGACGCCCCGGTCGACGTGGCCGTCGTCGAGGTCGGCATGGGCGGCACCTGGGACGCCACCAACGTCGTGGACGCCGCGGTCGCGGTCATCACTCCCATCGACGTCGACCACGCCAGCTACCTCGGTGACACGCCTGGCGACATCGCCGTCGAGAAGTCCGGGATCATCAAGCCCGGCGCCCAGGTCGTGGTGGCCCGCCAGCCCGAGGATGCCGCCGCCGAGATCGCGGCGCGGGCCACCGAGGTCGGAGCGACGCTGCACCGTGAGGGCGTGGAGTTCGGCGTGATCGACCGGACGCCCGCCCTCGGTGGTCAGCTCCTGACGCTCAAGGGCATCGGGGCGACCTACCCGGAGGTCTTCCTGCCGCTGTTCGGGAGCCACCAGGCCGACAACGCCGCGTACGCCCTGGCTGCCGTCGAGGCGTTCACCGGGTCCAAGGAGCTGGACGGCACGATCGTGCGCGACGCCTTCGCCGCGGTGACCTCGCCGGGCCGGCTCGAGGTCGTACGGCGCAGCCCGACCGTCGTCCTCGACGCGGCCCACAACCCGGCCGGTGCACGTGCGACCGCGGAGGCGGTCCAGGAGGCGTTCTCCTTCACACCTCTGATCGGGGTGGTCGGCGTGATGGCCGACAAGGAGGTCGACGAGATCCTGCAGGCGCTCGAGCCGGTGATGGCCGAGATCGTCTGCACCCAGAACGCGACCGACCGGGCGATGCCCGCCGACGAGCTCGCCGACGTCGCCGAGGGCATCTTCGGCTCGGATCGGGTCCACGTCGCACGACGGCTCCCGGACGCGATCGAGAAGGCCGTCGCGCTGGCCGAGAGCGAGCGCTACGGCGAGGGCGTCGGCAGCGGGGGTGTCCTCGTCACCGGCTCGGTGGTGACCGTGGGAGAGGCGCGAGTGCTGCTTGCCCCGAGAGAGACGGTGGACTGATGCGCGGCATGTGTGCCGGAGTGCTGTTCTTCGAGGCGATCGTCCTCGCACTGGCGACGCCGGTGATGATCCAGGTCGAGGGCGTGTCCACAGGCGTGGCGCTCGCCTGGGGCCTGGGGTTGGCTGCCCTGGCGCTGGTGACAGCCGGTCTGCTGCGTTTCCCGTGGGCGTACGCACTGGGGTGGCTCGTCCAGGTGGGCGCGGTGGCGATGGGCTTCCTGCTCCCGATCGCGTTCTTCGTCGGCGGCGTGTTCGCGGCGATCTGGGCCACGGCGTGGGTGCTCGGCCGCCGCATCGAGCGCGACCGGGCCGCCAACCCCGAGTTCTACGCCCGCTGAGAAGCCGCTCCACCCCGGCTCGCTAGGCTTCGGTCCATGTCCGAACGCACTCTGGTCCTGCTCAAACCCGACGCCGTCGGCCGCGGTCTCGTCGGTGAGATCCTCGGCCGCTACGAGTCCAAGGGGCTCCGCATCGCCGCGATGTGGTTCGGCATGATCGACGGCGCGAAGGCGGACGCCCACTACGCCGAGCACGTCGAGCGCGACTTCTATCCGCCGCTGCGCGCGTTCGTCACGTCCGGCCCGATGGCGGCACTGGTCCTCGAGGGCGACGCGGCGATCGACGTCGTGCGCGTGCTCAACGGTGCGACCGACGGCCGGGTCGCGGCGCCGGGCACCATCCGCGGCGACCTGTCGCTGTCCAACCGCGAGAACCTCGTCCACGGCTCGGACTCCACCGCGTCGGCGGAGCGGGAGATCGCCCTGTGGTTCCCCGAGCTGGTCTGACCGCGCGGGCCGCGTGAGATATCGCGAGCCCAACCCTTCGCTCCCCGAGGTCCCCCTCCTCGGCGGTGACGTCACCGAGGGCCTGGTGCGCGTCGGCGACACCGTACGCCGACCCACCGGTCCGCAGACGCCGCTCGTGATCGATGTCTTGACGCACCTCGAGCGGGTCGGTTTCGACGGTGCCCCGCGCCACCTCGGGATCGACGAGGCCGGCCGGCAGGTGGTCTCGTACGTCCCGGGGGAGGTCGCCTCACGCCCGCGACCGGGCTGGATCGCCGACGAGACACGGATCGTGAGCGTCGCGCGGCTGCTTCGCCGCTACGACGACGCCGTCGAGACCCTCGGCGTCCCGGCCGCGGCAACCGGCCTGCCGACTGCCGACCCAGCCGGCACCCCGGCGCGCGTCGCCGGGACACCCGAGCTGATCGGCCACCTCGACGTGACGCCGGACAACGTCGTCTTCGACCACGGCGAGGCCCGTGCTCTCATCGACTTCGACTTCGTTCGTCCGGCCACCCGGACGGAGGAGGTGCAGAACCTCCTGCTCTGGTGGGCTCCCCTCGTCCCTGTGCAGGACCGACCTCGCCCCCTCGCCGACGTGGACGTCTTCGCGCGGGCCCGCCTGCTGGTCGACGCGTACGGGCTCGCCGCGGCCGACCGCGCACGGCTGGTCGACGTCGTCGAGAACGCCGCGGCGCGGGCATGGTTCCGCATGCGGCACAACGCCGAGACGCTCGGTGGCGGCTGGGCGCGGATGTGGGACGAGGGTGTCGGCGAGGCGATCCGACGTCGCCAGGTCTGGCTGGCCGAGCACCGCGACGCCCTGCACCGGGCGGTGGCCGGCTGAGGTCTCGCGCCACCTAGCGCGAGGCGGACTGCTCCGTCCGCACGAGCCGGAGCTCGCCGGTGACGCTTGCGCGCAGCGCGGACAACAGTCCGTCGGACCGCTGGGCGGACTCCAGCCGCCGTCGGTGGGCGGCGTGCTCGGACGCCGTGGCGAACCGTGCAACGCGGACGTAGACGTCGACGTCCTCGCGCACCGGCAGCGCCGGGAACGCGTTGACGACGTCGGCGGTGGCGTACGCCGCG